>JBAQYH010000799.1:0-2527 GCA_049299935.1 Methylobacter sp.
TTATTCAGCTCAACAGGCTAAAGATGCTGCACTGCAAAAAGCCGAGGAGGCTCAGATTGCCGCAACTGAAGAAAGTCAGGCTCGTGTTAAGGCTATGGATTTAGATAACCAGTTAACACCCGAGCAACGCGCACAGGCCGAACTTGATTTTTCTGGTGCTGCTAAAAAATCAGTAGCCGCTGAAACTAAGGCTCAAAATTCAAAAGATGCTGCTAAAGCTGCTGAAACAGCGGCAGGTAATGCGGGGGATGCAAGCACCCAGGCCGGTCAATCCACTAATCCAGGTAATGCTGAAGTTTGGAGTGGTTGGGCCGATGAATATAATAAACAAGCTGGTGTCGCCTCTGGTGACGCTCAAAGCGGCGAGGGAAGTGGTACAGGTTCCGGTACAGGATCTCAAGATGGACTGGGCACAGATACCGACAAAATCGTAGGCGCTATAGACGGTCTCGGTCAGAAAATTGCTGATAAAAAAACCGATTGCGAACAAGATTCAACCCGCGCTGGTTGTTCTCAGCTGGGTGATGCTCCTACAGCCGATGCTGTACCGAATTCTGACGCCAGCGGCATCACTTCCGGCAGTTTCAGTTCAACTTCATGGGGTTCATCTGGTACATGTCCATCCGACACAACTTCAAAATTTTCTACTCAGTCAATAGTCTTTTCATATGAGCCTGTTTGTAACTATTTATCCGGTCTCGCTCCAGTTTTGATTGCACTTTCATTTGTTGGTGCGGGCCGCATTGTTCTCGGATCAGTACAGGATTAATCATGCCTACTATAGCCGCTTTTTTATTATCAATTACAGGTTCAGTTGCCGCTCGTGTTCTTACTTCTTTGGGTTTTGGCATAGTATCTTATGCCGCAATGACCACGCTTGTATCATCAGTTGTTTCACAGGCACAAGCGCAATATGACCTGATAAACCCGTCTGTTTTACAGCTTCTTAACCTCGCCGGGGTTGGTAAATCCATGGGAATTATCGCGTCTGCTTTTGCAACTCGCGCCGCTTTAATGGCCATTAAAAAATTAAGGCCAGTTTAGTGATTACGTCACTGACAGGTACGCCCGGTTCTGGAAAAACCGCTTGGATTGTTCAGGAATTAACACGGCTTCCTTCTCAACGGAAACTTTATGTTCACGGTATTCCTGAACTTAAAATAGCTCATGAGCCTATTTACTGTACATCTAAGTTATGCGAATTTTGCGGGGCAGTTGCCCCGGAAATATTGAATGATCCTCATGCTTATTATGTTGAGGATTGGCCGCAGTGGGCTACAGATGGTAGTTTGATAGTAGTCGACGAAGTTCAATATGTCTGGCGCCCTAGTAATTCCGCTTCAAAGATTCCTTACGGTATTGCTGCACTGGAAACGCATCGTCATAGAGGCCTCGATTTTTGGTTGATTTCCCAAGGTCCGCATCTATTTCATTCTAACATCCGTTTGCTTATTGGCCGACACATACATTTAGTCTCTAACTGGCGTGGTAGAACAGAGTACGAATTTCCAGAGTGCCGTCAGAATGTAGCCTCTCGATCAGATGCGATTAAGCGCCCTTACGTTCTTCCTAAAAAGATTTTTGGCCTTTACAAGTCTGCAAGCCTTCATACTAAGCTCGATAAACGCAAACCCATGTCGTTATACGTTTTTGTGGCGTGTATATTTTTCTTGGTGATTGGGGCTTTTATGATGATTAACCGCATAAGCGGTAAATTTGAATCAAATCCTAGCGTTCCGCAAACCGCAGGCGCCACGTCTCAGGCGACATTAGGAGCCGGGGGCGGGGCGGCGGCGGTTTCAGCGCATTCATTACCAAATCCACCGCCAGCTCAGCCTGTTCGTCGTAGTTCTTTCCCTGATTTTCAACCCACCATACCCGGCGTTTTAGAGTCAGCCCCGGCTTATGCGCCGCTTTTACGCGTTGTAGCAGCACCGCTTTTATCTGGTTGTGTCTATAACATTACAAAGGATAAATGTTCTTGCTTTACCCAGCAAGCAACGCCTTATCCTGCTTCAAGAGATTACTGCATGGAGTCCGTTAAAAATCATCGTTTTAATCCGTATCTAGCTCGTCGAAGAATGCCTTTACTTGCTCATTCTGAGGGACCGGAGCACGATTCTGATGATTCTGTACATTCCGAGCCTGTTCGTGTCGCTTCTAGTCAGGTTGATGATTAATATTCTGTTACTGACTAGGCTGTTTTAAACCTGGACAAGTAACGGTTTAAACGTTACTATCTGTATATTTGTTCTAGCCGGCAGGTAACGGTTTATGTTAGTTCTTTCATTGTTTCCGGGAATCGGCTTATTAGATCGCGCATTTGAAGATCTAGGTTTTTGCGTAGTACGGGGGCCTGATCTTATTTTCGGTGGAGATATACGCCGTTTTAGCGTTCCTGCTGGCCGCTTTGATGGAGTTATAGGAGGCCCGCCTTGTCAGGATTTTTCTAAGGCTCGTCGTGATGATCCGACAGGGCAGGGTATGGAAATGCTTTATCACTATAAGCGCATCGTTATGGAAGCAA
>JBAQYH010000800.1:0-6919 GCA_049299935.1 Methylobacter sp.
CAAAACTTCAGGATTGCAAATAACGCTCAAATCAGGCTGGACAACGGTATGGATGTCTTGACTGGCTAGAATGGATTTTTTACGGTCGTATAGGCGCACATCAAACGGCGCAGGAAAAAATTGGCATTTTTTATGGCGGAAGGAGTTATAAAATATGCCGTATAAATTACCTGCAATGCGTTGATGTTTTACAGTCGGAGCAGGCGACATCAGCATGATTTTGCCTTTAATCAACTCAACGGCTTCATTTAATTGCCAAGTCAAATAATCGGCATAACTGTAAGTTTGGTTTAAATCGAGTTGCGATAATTGAGTGATTTTAGGCATTGGTTTGATCCTGTGTTATTCAATAGTCGTGCTACGAATGCCGGAATGGCCGGGCAATATTAACGGACAATCCATTTCGAATATCAAGAATTCCAGTACGGTTAGATACCGGAAAAGAGCCTCCTGCCGGGCTGTTACAACTCTATCTTACCTGTTGAACTCAACATCTGTTCGGTCAATTGCTTGCCCGCTTCGATCAAGGGATGAATGACAAAAGTAGCTCCCAATCGATAAAGTTCGCTTTCCTCATTGGCGTGGAAACAAATCGTACCGATACAGCCGGCAAATTGCAGGTTTTTCAGTTGCTTGATCGACGACGATCTTACATCGAATTCCGGCATGGTAAGGATAATCCCCTTAATTTTTACCAAAGGCAGTTTTTCCCATAGGGCGGAGTCTTCGGCATCTCCGTAAACCACCCTTCGTCCGTCAGCCAGTAAGTTTTGCAGCACGGTAGGGTCGGCATCCAGCCCCAATACACGGGTATCTTGCTGGTTAAAAGCGAGATACGCAGAAATGCCGGTGCGGCCCATGCCCACCACTAGCCATTCCGCCCCCCCGATACTGGCGGGGAGCCTGTCCAAATGTTCGACCTTACGTTCAAAACGGACTAATACCGTTTCGAGCAGGGAAAACAAACGGTGCGAAAATCGATTTAACGGCGCCGCAACAGCCAAGGAAAGCGCTACCGCCAGTCCGATGATAGATTCCCAGGCGGGTGGAAGCAGATTCGCTTCGACGACGACATTCGAGGTAATCAATGCAAACTCACTGTAGGTCATCAACGCCAGCGAAGAAACAAAGGCCGTGCGTGCGCGTAACCCGACCAGCAAAAACAACGCAAAGAAAAGTACGCCTTGCAGTGGCAATAGGGATATGAGCGTCAACGCCTGTAAAATTTCGTCATAACCCGGCAAGTCGGCTAAACCGATCTGGAGGAAAAATGCGACTAAAAAGGTTTCCTTTAATCCCCACAGTTTATTGGCAAGCTCGTCTATATTGATGTGCCCGGCCAGCATAACTCCCATCAGTAACGCGCCGATGTCGCTGGAAATACCCACGTTTTCGGCCAACACGCCCCCGGCTATCGCCAGCGTTACGCCTAATAACAGTTTTAATTCATTGTCGCGGCTGGCATTCAGTAACCGATAGGCCAATGGGCGAAGAAAAGGCAGCAGCAACAGGCAAAGCGCCCAAGGCGATGGCTGCTTGTTATTGGCGACAGCCAGCAGGCCGATAGCAACAATGTCTTGTAAAATTAATATGCTAAGAACATCCCTGCCATACAACGTGGAAAGTTCGCCGCTATCTTCCAACACCTTAATCGCGAGCACCGTACTGGAGAAAGCCAGACTCACGCCTATCACTAAGCCGCCGGTAACATGCCCATGAAAGCCAAAGAAAATCAGCGCGGAAACCGAGGTTACGATCAGTAAGTGCAGGCTGCCGACGCTGAGCACTTCGCGCCGTAACAGCGAGGACGGTTTTAATTTCAAACCGACCGTAAACAACAGCAATTCAATCCCGATGTCGGCTAAATGCTTTAGTGTTTCGTTGGCTTCAACGCCGGCAGCATTCAAAATATATCCTGCCATCAGGTAGCCCACCAATGGCGGTAAATATAAGCGGCTGCTTATCAAACCGGTCAGGTAAGCGCTACCCACCCAAAGTAATTCCATAATTAAAGCCTGTTTCGACAAGTATAATTGTTGGTTATGATAGCGCGAATGCCGTTTAGAATAGAATAATGTCCCGGCAAGTAACCCGGAAGGGGCGAGGCCGGCGGATGTTTGATTTTCCATTCGACTCGAAGGTTTTGAAATCTGCCGACACCTTCATCCGGGTAAACATAAGTGCAATGGACTATTTATTTTGCGGGAGAGCAAGTTGATTAGTCACTGTATTCCATATAGAACCAAAACATTTCAATATCCTAAATGATTTATCGGCTCTTGGCAGACTCTGTTCTTATTCTCCACCTCCTGTTTATCGGCTTTGTCATTTTCGGTGGCCTCTTCGCGTTTCGTTCTCCCTGGATTGTGCTTGCCCACATACCGGCTGCTTGCTGGGGAGCATTCATTGAATTGACCGGCGGATTGTGCCCGTTGACGGTGCTGGAAGTTGAGTTTCGCCAATTTGCCGGCGATGCCGGTTATTCGGGAAGTTTCATTGAGCATTATCTTCTACCCGTCATCTATCCTGCCGGACTCACCAGAGACATTCAATTTTGGCTGGCGGGCTTTGTGATACTGATCAACGCTGCGATATACGGTAGGCTTGTTTACCGATGGTGGGTTTCCCGCTCAAAATAGTCAGGGAGCGCACCCTTTATGAATGCCGGATGGATGTTTTCGTGAAACCCGATTCAAAAAAACATCGCGGCAGCGACACATTTACCCCCGAACCCGCCCATACGACCAATACGCCGCGCAAGCCCCCTCCGACGACACCATGCACGATCCCATCGGATTTTCCGGCGTACAAACCGTGCCCAACAACTTGCAATCCTGCGGCTTTTTCGCGCCGCGCAGGATGGCCGGGCATTCGCAGCCTTTGACATCGCTCGCCTGGATCGCGGGCATATTAAAGCGTTGCTCGGCGTCGAAATCAGCATAACCGGCTTTCAGTTTTAACGCGCTGTCGGGGATCAAGCCCAAACCGCGCCATTCGAATTGCGGCCGCAACTCGAACACTTCCCGCACCAATGCTTGCGCTTTCAGGTTGCCTTGCCGGGTGACGGCTCGGCTGTATTCGTTTTCGACCTCGTGACGGCCTTCGTTGAGCTGGCGGATCAGCATCAACGCCGACTGCATCACGTCCAGCGGTTCGAAACCGGCGATAACTATTGGTTTCGCATAGCGCTCGGCAAATGTTTCATAGGGCTGGCTGCCGATCACGGTGCTGACATGGGAAGGGCCGAGAAAAGCGTCGATAGCGACCGGTTGCGGCGCATCCAGTATCGCCTGCATCGCGGCTGGCGTCAGCACATGGTTGCAGAACACGGAGAAATTAGCCAACCCCTCGGCCTGAGCCTGCTTGATCGCGACGGCGGTCGGCGGCGTGGTGGTTTCAAAACCGATCGCGAAAAACACCACCTGTTTTTCGGGATTTTCCCTGGCGATTTTCAGCGCGTCTTGGGTCGAATAAACCATCCGAATATCCGAGCCGCCCGCCTTGGCTTTCAGCAAGCTGTTGCGGCCGGTGGCCGGGACCCGCATCAAATCGGCATAGGTGCAGAGAATGACGTCCGGGCGTTCGGCCAGTTGTATCGCATTATCGATACGGCCGGTCGGCAATACGCAAACCGGGCAGCCGGGGCCGTGGATGAACTCGACGTTGCCCGGCATCAGATCCTGCACGCCGTAGCGGAAAATGGCATGGGTATGGCCGCCGCAAAATTCCATCAGCCGGTAATGGCGATTGGGATTGACGGTTTGCGCTATGGCTTTGGACAGCTGCTGGGCGAGGTCTTGCTGCCTGAATTCGTTGATGTATTTCATGCGTTCGACATTAATCCGGCTTCGGCAAACAGGGCCAGGGTTTTCAATGCTTCGTCCTCGTCGATTTTATTCAGCGCATAACCGACATGCACCAGAACGTAATCGCCGAGCGCGACATCATCGACCAGGGCCAACGACACTTCGACTTTGACATTGCCGACCGATGCGGTCGCCATGTTGTTGGCGGGATCAATGGCGACGATTTGGGCGGGGAGGGCTAGACACATAGTTTTGTTTTTTAATTAAGGTTCGTTGATTCTGTTTAATTGCTTGCGTAACCACGTTGGATTACGTCTTAAATCAAGTACGGCAATAACAATAATGGCGGTTTCAGAAACGTCGTAATAAATCGCAAAAGGGAATCTTTTAGCCAGCATCCGGTAAAGTCCGAATTGCCTGCTGTGTATGCCTGCATACAATCTAAGCGATTCAATGTCGGCAATGATACTGTCAAAAAAATAATCGCCTATCCCTTCCTGATTGTCGTCATAAAACAGCTTTCCTTGCCGCAGATCAAAAGCCACTTGCTCTAAGACAACCAGCTCTTTCGCTGTCATCGGTTAGTGTTTTTTAATTCTTGCAAGGAAATCAAAGTCGCTTGTTTTGAATTGAGCTGCTCCAATCTGTCGTTAAGTATGTCCTGATGCCACAACGGGGATTCTATCGGCTCATGTTCATGACAGAGACTATCCCAAATTTCTTCCATCAACATGATCCGCTCGGAAACCGGCAGGGACTTTATTTCTGTAATCGTCATTGGCTTGCCTTTTGGTTGTAGGGTGCGCAGTGCGCACCGTTTTACTAAGCGTAATCAATACGCTGCAACTCCAATTCAGCCTTCAGCCAGCGCAGCCAGCTGTCCATGCCTTCGCCGGTTTTGGCCGACAACGACAAGATCTTGATGCGCGGGTTGACCTGTTTTGCATACTGAATGCATTGCTCGCAGTCGAAATCCAGGTGCGGCAGCAGGTCGGTCTTATTCAATATCATCAAGTCGGCGGCGTGGAACATGTCGGGATATTTAATCGGCTTGTCCTCGCCTTCGGTGACCGACAGGATGACCACCTTATGCGCTTCGCCGAGATCGAACGACGAAGGGCAAACCAGGTTGCCGACGTTCTCGATGAACAACAGGCTATGGTCTTTCGGCTGGAGGGTTTCCAGCGCATGGCCGACCCGGTGCGCATCGAGATGGCAGCCTTTGCCGGTGTTGATCTGCAATGCCGGTACGCCGGTGGCGCGGATGCGCTCGGCGTCGCGGGCGGTTTGCTGGTCGCCTTCGATAACCGAAATCTCCAGATCGTCTTTCAACCGGGAGATGGTTTCGGTCAATAGCGTGGTTTTGCCGGAACCGGGGCTGGACACCAGGTTCAATACCAGCATGCCGTGCTCGCTAAAATAATGGCGGTTTTCGGCGGCATAGCGGTTATTCTTGGCCAGAATATCCTGCTCGATTTGCACCATTCGAAACGGGCTTAAACCCGGAGCATGAGAATGCGCCGCGTCGTGTTCGTGATGATGTTCATGACCATGCGAATGTTCGTGGTCATGATCGTGATCGTGCGAGTGGGAATGGCCCTCGCCGCAGCCGCATACGCCGCACATTATTCTACCTCCAGTTCTTTGATTCGCATTTGATCTCCGCTGTTGACCTGTAATTGATGGCTGCCGCAGTGCGGGCATAGATCGTATAACTGCTGCACAACCACGTTGCGGCTGCACGGCATACACCAGGCTTGGCCCGGTATTTCGATGATTTCAAGCTGGGCGTGTTCGGCTAATGAACCTTGTACGACAACCTCGAAACTGAAACGTAACGCATCAACCTCGACATTGGACAACGCGCCGATTTCCAGCCAAACCGTTTTAACTTTGCTGTATTGCTGGGCTTCCGCTTGTTGTTCCAAGACCTGCAAGATGCTTTCGCAGAGGGACATCTCATGCATGGCTATCCCTGCCATGCACCCTTCGGGCAAGTGCAAATCCGCTCCAGGCGGATTTGTCATGCAGGCAATCCCTGCCATGCACCCTACGGGTAAATGCAAATCCGCTCCAGGCGGATTTGTCATGCAGGCTGTCCCTGCCATGCACCCTTCGGGTAAATGCAAATTTGTTCCAAACCAATTTGTCATGCATGGGTTTCTATCCCGTTATAACTGTCCGTCAAGTGTAACGCGTATTGCACGCAAGGGTCTACCGCGTTGATTAACAATTCCGCTTGGCGTTGCAGATCGATTGGGTTTGCGGCTGTCAATTGTTTCAAGCCTTGGGTGACAACGCCTTCGGGGTGAAAATTCCATTCGGTGGGCGCGATGATGCGGTAATCATCGATCCGTCCTTGCCGCAATTCCAGGCGATGAATCAACAGGCCGCGTGCCGCTTGGACCTGAGCCAAGCCTATGCCCTCATTAGCTGCGCCGATTGCCGGTAAAACCGGCCGGTCTTTTATCTGCGTCAAAAGCTGTCTTAGCTGGGACGGTATTAAGGCGATTTCCACCAAGCGGGCCAGCATGCGGACGATCAGGCCGTTACCGTAACGGCCGCGCATATCGGCGATTAAAGGGTGCGGCAGCCGGCGATTTAACAGCGTCGTTTCAAAACAGCGGCCTTGCCAGTGCGGCGTCCGGCTGAAAGCGGCTAAATCTTGTTGCAGCTGCCGGTTCAATGCTTCCGGCTGAAGATCGGGCAGGCAGGCAATATCGTTTTGCCCGGTTGCCGTCCAGTTCAAACTATATAAGCAGTTCAGCAAGTCGGCAGCTAACGCATTATTTGGCTGTAGCCAATCCTGCAACTGCGCTTCGCCGGTTAACGGTTTAAAGCCGGTAAGCCGGCCGCTAAAAATCGAAACGTCGATTAATGCTTCCAGCTCATCAATCAGGTTTGTTAAGCGCACGGCGTCAATGTCGAGACAACTGTCGAGCTTGAACGCCTCGCCGTACCGGAACAAATGCCGCTTGAACAGCGCATCGAATTTAAGCAGCGCTGCCAGCGCGGTTTTATCCGGCGCCATGCCTATAAAGCCCGGCCAGTCCAGTAAAATGCGCCATGCGTGTTCGCGCAAGGTTTCCAGTTGCACCAGCATGTCGCGGGCC
>JBAQYH010000801.1:0-2013 GCA_049299935.1 Methylobacter sp.
GTGTCAGGGCATTGATCGCGCCCAACACGTTGAAGCGCTGGCGACCTGCCGGCGCCTTGATGAACAGGCGTGTGAACGACCACAGAAAACCGAGGAAAGGGGAAAGGACAAAATGCGCGGCATCTACAAAAAAAGCGCGTTTGCCATCACGGGCTTCCTGAAGGCGAGGTTCCAGTTTGTCCGCAAGAAATTCTTCTTGTGCTGCCACATCCGCCTTGGCGGGTATCATGCCCACTTTGCGCGAATTGCCTCATAAAAAAGGTAACCGAAGGAACGGGTAAAAAGGGATCGTTGCCTCAAATTGTTGGTAACCCAAACGAGGAGGTTACCAACCATGAGCAAGCAGGAGAAACATGCCTACCTGGAAGCGATCCAGCGCCGTTATCGCAAAGCCAACCGTACAGTCAAAGCCAAAATTCTGGATGAGTTTTGCGCGGTCTTCAGCTACCACCGCAAATACGCCATCCGCCTGTTGGGCAAAAAGCCCGGCGCTATCGCCCGCCATCCGGGGCGCAAGCCGATATATCGCTCCCCGCCGCTTCTCGATGCTTTGCGCCGTATCTGGCTGGCATCCGACCAGATGTGCGGCAAGAGGCTGGTCGCCGCCATCCCCTTATGGCTGCCCCACTACGAGGCGGAATACGGGGAACTCGACAGCGAGGACAAGTCCCGTTTGCTGGCGGTTTCCGCCGCCACATTGGATCGCTTGCTCAAGCCGATCCGCGCCCAACATCCCAAAGGGCTGTCCGGCACCAAACCCGGCACGCTGCTCAAGAATCAAATCCCCATCCGCACCGAGCATTGGGATATTTCCCGGCCCGGCTTCGTCGAGGCCGATACCGTCGCCCATTGCGGCAATTCTCTCGCGGGCGATTTCGTCTGGAGCTTGACCATGACCGACATTCTGACCGGTTGGACAGAATGCCGTGCCACATGGAACAAGGGTTCCGTCGGCGTCATCCGCCAAGTTCAAGAGATTGAAAAGGCGTTGCCTTTCCCGCTCCTCGGGTTTGATTGCGATAACGGCAGCGAATTCCTCAACCATCCCTTGCTACGCTATTTCACCGACCACCCCAACAAACCCGTCTTCACGCGTTCAAGACCCTACCACAAAAACGACAACGCACATGTGGAACAAAAAAACTGGAGCCAGGTACGCCAACTCTTCGGTTATGACCGCTTCGACAACCCGTGCTTGGTCGATCTGATGAACGATCTCTACGCCAACGAGTGGAGCCTGCTACAGAACTTCTTTTGCCCAACATTGAAACTAAAGGAAAAATACCGCGACGGCAGCCGATACCGCAAATCCTACCATCCGCCTCAGACGCCCTATGTGCGTGTATTGGCTTGCGACAATCTTCCCGAAGAACAAAAACAACGCTTGAGAGAAATCGCCGCTTCCCTCAATCCGTTTGATCTCAAACGCAGGATCGAGGCAAAATTGAAACACATATTTCAGTTCGTTTCGGTTACCCCTAATGTGAGGCAACGTATCTGACCCTTCGGTAACCTTTTATTCTGAGGCAACGCGTAGGGCTATAGCCCGCGTAGGCTGGGGTGAGTTTGCGAACTCCAGCAGTTCCGCCATCGTGCTGGGGTTCGTAAATGTTGTTTGTTGCTGGAACTTTATTCGGACCTGGACCGAGCAGTTGGGCTTAGACCCCACGTCTATCGCGTGGCGCATGACGGCATGCGTCCGCTCTGGCACGGATCGGGCTTGGCCTTTCCGCTGATCGATGTTATTCCGGTCAACATCGGAACATGGGATATGTTGTGCGCGCTCCACACGGGAGGCTCGTTCCTGACGGGCGCACGAAATAGCCAGCCCGTTCATGCGATGGCTTACCAATGGAATGGTTTCGGATTTTCGGCGGAACGGGACAAAGCGCTGGTGCGTAAGTGCCAGGAGGTGTTCTTTAGGTGATTTCCAGGAATAAATATCCCAGATGGCGCAGGATTTTTGGTCATCCACAAGGCGTAAAAATGGGCGTATAGCTGGGCTCTGCGACC
>JBAQYH010000802.1:0-3974 GCA_049299935.1 Methylobacter sp.
AAGGTTCTACGGCGCTTGGTTTCGGAGCTTAGTTCAGTAATCGACATGGTTTATGCAAAAAATAGGTACGGCACGGTACACAACAAATTTGTTAATGGAGGACGAAGGAGGATTGGAAGCTTCCCTGGTCAATGATATAAAAATCCTGTGGAGAACGGTATTAAATGAGCTGGGGTATTTAATACCAGGTAGCTTCAACCGACTGATTTTACCTAATTCGCATAAAATAAGTAAGCCTCACGCTCTTGCAATATGGATTAGGCCTGTTTCTATCGAAAAAAAGACTCAGTTTGCTTGATAGGTAGCTGTACTTATTGATTGAAAGAAATAATCTCTCTATCCTTAGACCCTTGCACAACAACACCCGTTTTTTGGTAAAAATTAGACGTTTCGGTTGCCGGCAACGAAGGGCGGCTTTGTCAGGTAACCGTACAAACTCCAAAAGTACAATTGTCTTGTCAATAAAAACAGTCTATTATCCGCAAAAAATTTAAGGTAGGTGACTGTCGGCGCGAACACAATGACGATAATGCTGATTTACCGGTCACCTGCATTGATAGTTCATCACCAAGCTCAACATGGAGCACGATATGAGCGATACCAAAGAAAATCGACAAGCCTGTAGATTCCCTACCTCTTGCATCGTTGAACTTGATTCAGGTGCCGGCATAACTCGCAACCTGAGCACGACGGGAGTTTGTTTTACGACGGATCAGGCCATTGAGCCGGATTTAATGCTGAGGTGTTTTATTCCGATGCAAAAACCGGGAAGAAATTTAACCCGGCTTCGCTGTGAAGGCCGGGTGGTACGCACGGCCAGGTCTGTCGATGGTTGGGAAGTTGCCGTACACTTCACGACATTCGAATGGTGATTGCAGGCGTTATTTGCTGAAGGACGCTTTCCCAACCTGTTAATACAGATGCATTAATCATATATCGATGCGACTGTCATCCACCAAGTCCGGTATCAGTGAAACCATCGTGTTTTTGATAGCGACCGCCGCAGTTTGAAGGGTTCGTTGTTCGCTGCCATTCAACTCAGGATGTAAATGGCGAATAATACCGCTACGCCCTACCACCACCGGAATGCTGAAACAGTTATCCCGAATGCCCATCCACTCGTCGAAGCGGGTGACAAGAGGCATAGTGCGGTATTCGTCGAAAACTACCGATTCAATAACCATGCATGTTGCTGAGGCGATGGCGTGATTGGTATAACCTTTTAGACGGAAAACATCAAAACCGGCTTCGGTAACCTGCGCAAATATCTGTCGATGAATGAGCGTATCGCCTAGAGATTCACCGCCCGCTTCTGCGCTACTCAATATCGGTAATTGGTTGAAACCGTGCTCACCCAAAATATAGGCGCGAAGATCGTCCGGGTGAATATGCTCTTCCTGCGACAGCATGGCGCGAAAACGGGCAGAGTCCACCAAGGCCCCGACACCGAACACCCGATTGGCCGCAAAACCGGATAATTTGCACGCCGCATAAGTCATCACATCGACCGGATTGGTCACGATAATGAATACCGCATTAGGATTATTGGCAGCCAGCAAGGGAATCAATTCCCTGAACATTGCCGTATTCTTCCCGCCCAATTGGAGGCGGGAAGTCAAAACCTGGCTATCAGCCGCAACCGATGCCGTGACGACAACAATATCGGCATCTATTACCTGCTCATTTGTACACCCTTCTATATGCATGGGCCGCGAGCAAAAAGCCAGCGTATGTTGCAAATCCAGCGCATCCCCTAAGGCTTTTTCATAAACACGTCCGGCAATCACCAAGTGGTCGCAAACCTGTTTTAACACAAGTGCATAAGCAAGCGTGGAACCGACACGGCCGGTTCCGATGATGGCAATTTTCATAAGCAGATGGCCCTGAATTTTAAAAACTTAAATATTACACTTTGCGATTAATGGTCGCACTGTTAAATCCCCAGTAAATGCTCAAACTCATCCAATGGCACCGGCCTGCCGAACAGATAGCCCTGTATGGCAGGGCAACCGTTAAGCTCCAAAAATGCGCGCTGCTCTTCCGTTTCCACGCCCTCGGCAATCACGTCCATACCCAGATTGTTGGCCATACCGATAATGGTCTGTACGATTACCGCATCGGTGGGCTTCAAACCGATATTGTGTACAAAGGACCGGTCTATCTTTAGCTGATCAAGCGGCAACTGCGTCAGGTAGGCCAACGATGAATAGCCGGTGCCGAAATCATCCATGGAGAAATGCACCCCGATTTTTTTGAGTTCCTGCATTTTGATGATGGTGTCATCTATGTTATCGAGCACCAGGCTTTCTGTGAGTTCGAGCTTGAGCCGATCCGGCCGGATGGCGTGTTTCTCCAGCACCGTGCAAACCTGTTCGACAAAGCAGGCCTGATGAAACTGATGCGCACTGATATTGACGGCAAGCTGCAAATGCCGGATCTGAGGAACAGCCTCCCAACTCTTTAGCTGTGCGCAGGCCGCATCCAATACCCACAGCCCTATCGGCAGGATCAGCTTGGTTTCTTCAGCCAACGGAATGAACTCCACCGGCAAAATCAAACCGCGCTCAGGATGTTCCCAGCGCAGCAGCACTTCAGCACCGATGACTCGATGATCCTGGCTTGCCTGCAACTGGAAATAAAGCTTGAATTGATTCTCCGCCAACGCTCGATGCAAATCCGCCTCCAGGGTAGCGCGAGCCGTAACCGCGGCCTGCATCTGGGGGTCAAAAAAACGCAAGGTATTGCGCCCTGTCGCTTTGGCCGTGTACATAGCAATATCGGCGCGTTTCAGCAGGTCATCCACGGTCTCCAAATGATCGTTAAACAAGGTAATGCCGATACTGGGCGTATTGTGGTATTCGTGGCCGGCAAGTTGGTAGGTTTGATTAAGAGAGGCCAGGATTTTCTTGCCGACATCCTCTGCCTGGATGGCGGCTTCTCCAGGAAGCTGGCTTAGCTCTTCCAGCATGACCACAAACTCGTCGCCGCCCTGACGAGCCACGGTATCACCCTCGCGCACGCAGCCCACAAGACGTATGGCAACCTGCGTTAACAGTACGTCACCCATATCGTGCCCCAAGGTGTCATTCAAAGACTTGAAGTTATCCAAATCGATGAACAACAAGGCGCCATACCTTCGGCTTCTGCTGCTGACGACCAGCGCCTTGCCCAGCCGTTCCTGAAGCAGGCGGCGATTAGGCAGTTGGGTGAGTGGATCGTAATACGCCAAACGATGGATTTCGGCAGCCGCCTCCTTATTGTTCGTAAGATCGGTAAAAGAAGCGACGTAATGAGTGACGCTGCCGTTGGCTGCGCTGACAGCGGAAATGTTTAGCCACTCGGCGAAAACCATGCCGCTTTTCCGCCGGTTCCATATCTCTCCCTGCCAAAAGCCGTTCTCTTTCAAAGACGACCACAGGCGCTGATAGAAGCCTTTGTCGTGACGTCCGGAACTGAGCATATGCGGCGTCCGGCCTATTGCTTCTTCTGCGGTATACCCGGTCAGACGGGTGAAAGCCTTGTTAATGCGTATGATTACCGCATTGGCGTCAGTTATGATCATCCCCTCTTGGGACTCAAAAGCAATGGCGGCAATCCGCAGCTCTTCATCGTTGTGCCTGAGCTCGGTAATGTCCTTCTCGATACCCGCCATGCGCAGGGGATTTCCCTGGGTATCGCGCTTGACCACCATGCCGCGGCTCAAGATCCAAATCAACGGCCCCGACAGGGTGCGAATACGGTATTCAGCCTGAAAAAACGGCGTACGATTCTCCAAATGCGCCGTCAAAGCGGCATGATAGGCGGGGAAGTCATCGGGGTGGATACCGCTCTCCCAGGTATCGACATGAGGTTCTATTTTTTCCAACCGGTAGCCGCGCATCTTGGCCCAACGGTCGTTGAAATTAACGCGTCCGGTTGATATATCCCAGTCCCATGACCCCATCTGGGCGCTAGCCAAAGCCATAGACAGGGTG
>JBAQYH010000803.1:0-4205 GCA_049299935.1 Methylobacter sp.
GCGCTGCCGACAGCCGTTGCCGGTATTGTATTGGCAACTATTTTCCAACCTAGCGGTTTTTTGGGTAAATTGCTGATAGATACCTTTGGCGTGCAGGTGGCCTTCAAGCCGCTGGGTATCGTGATGGCGCTGATTTTTATCAGCATACCGTTTGTCGTGCGCACCGTCGAACCGGTATTGCTGGAATTTGAACCGGCGCTGGAAGAAGCGGCATCGAGTCTCGGCGCGACGCGCTTGCAGGTTTTCAGCAAAATTATTTTCCCGAATGTTTTTCCCGCTTTGCTGACCGGTTTCGCGCTGGCTTTTGCCAGAGGCGTAGGCGAATACGGCTCCGTTATCTTTATTGCCGGCAATATTCCGTATGTGTCGGAAATTGTGCCGCTATTGATTGTCGCTAAGCTGGAACAATTCGATTTCCAAGGCGCCACCGCCATCGCGTTGACGATGCTGGTTATCTCGTTCGTGATGCTGTTGCTGATTAATACGCTGCAATTATGGGTGCGTAAGCGCTCAGGACAACTTTAAGGGAGATCTGAACATGAACGCTATTACGCAACCGATAAACCCGGCCAGATTGGTGGCGCGCCAGCCACTGGTCTTACAAGATGCCGATTGGGTCAGGTGGAGCTTGATTGCAATTGCCGTCGGTTTTATCAGCCTGTTTATCTGCCTGCCTTTAGGCTTGGTGATGTTTCATGCCTTCTCCAAAGGCTTAGAGGCCTATTGGTCGGCATTATCCCAGGACGACACGCTGGCGGCCATTAACCTGACCCTGTTGACCGCATTGGTCACCGTGCCGTTGAACACGGTATTCGGCGTGGCCGCCGCCTGGGCCATCACCCGTTTTGATTTTAAAGGCAAAAGCCTGTTGACCACGTTGATCGACTTGCCGTTTTCAGTATCGCCGGTTATTTCCGGATTGATTTTCGTCTTGATGTTCGGCGCGCAGGGCTGGTTCGGCGAATGGCTGATGGCGCACGATGTAAAAATCATCTTTGCCGTTCCGGGCATCATTCTGGCTACCTTGTTCATTACCTTCCCTTTCGTGGCGCGGCAGTTGATTCCGCTGATGCAGGAAATGGGCAACCAGGAAGAAGAAGCCGCATTGTCGCTGGGCGCGAGCGGTTGGAAGACGTTTTGGGCGGTGACCCTGCCTAACATTAAATGGGCTTTGCTGTACGGCGTGTTGCTGTGTAACGCCAGGGCGATGGGCGAATTCGGCGCGGTGTCCGTGGTTTCCGGGCATATTCGAGGCTTGACCAATACCTTGCCGTTACATGTGGAAGTCAATTATAACGACTATGACGTGGTCGGCGCCTTTGCCAGCGCATCCATTCTGGCGGGTTTGGCTGTCGTGACGTTGGTTTTGAAAACGGCTTTGGAATGGAGGCAAGCTAACCGGTAACACGCAATTAATAGAACACGGATGACACGGATCTGACTGATTTACGCGGATTTTTAAATTCGCTTTTAATCAGTGTTTATCCGTCTAATCCGTGTCATCCGCGTTCCATTTCTCTTTGCGTTGAAATGCACACAATGATTTTATTTTTGAGGCACCCTCTATGAGTATTTTACTTTCCAATATCAGTAAAAAATTCGGTACGTTTACCGCGTTGGATAATATCAATCTGGAAATCCCGGAAGGCGAGCTGGTAGCCTTATTGGGGCCTTCCGGCTGCGGCAAAACCACGTTGCTGCGCATTATTGCGGGCCTGGAAAGCGCCGACCAAGGGCGGGTATTATTAAGCGGCCAGGACAGAACCGATCAGGATGTCAGCCAGCGCGGCATCGGCTTTGTGTTTCAGCATTACGCACTGTTCCGGCACATGACGGTATTCGAGAATGTGGCGTTCGGCTTAAGAGTCAAGCCCCGCCGCGAGCGGCCGAGCGAAGCGATTATCCGCAAGAAAGTCCATGATTTATTGAGCTTGGTACAACTTGACTGGCTGCATGACCGCTATCCCGACCAGCTCTCCGGCGGCCAACGCCAGCGTATCGCGCTGGCTCGCGCCTTGGCCGTGGAGCCTTCGGTGCTATTGCTGGATGAGCCGTTCGGCGCGCTGGATGCCAGCGTGCGGAAGGACTTGCGGCAATGGCTGCGCAACCTGCATCACGATTTGAATGTCACCAGCATATTCGTCACCCATGATCAGGAAGAAGCCATGGAAGTCGCCAGCCAGGTCGTTGTGCTCAATCACGGGCGCATTGAGCAACAAGGCTCGCCAGGCGATATTTATGATCATCCGGCCAATGCTTTCGTATCCCGGTTTATCGGCCAGACCAATATTTTTGACTTGGAAGAGCACGATGTCGATTGGCTGCAAACAGCCGGATTATCGAATGCGCACCGGCAAGGCAAGATTGCGCATGTTCGCCCGCATGACATCATTATCGAAAAATCGATAGCGGATAACGATGATGGATTTGTGACCTTGAAAGACTGGCAGCATCTAGGCTCTCTGATTCGTATTGAGTTGATCAAGAACGGCTCGGCGTCAAGCGTCTATGCAGAAATGCCCAATGACCAGTTCAGGCGCTTGCATCTGAACAAGGGCGACAAGGTTGATCTGCGGATACGCCATGCGCATTGGTTTCATTAGCATCTATTCACCTCGTCCCCATGCGCTATGCCGCGAGTCAAATGTTAATCGAGTAGGGCGCGCCGTGCGCGCCTTTCCCGATGCCTGATCCCTTTGGCGCGCACGGCACGCCCTACAGCGGCGAAAACATTGTTCAATTTTTATAACGTAAGGAGCATTGTTTTTAATGACAATTCCTTAACTTAATGGCAGTGGCGCAGCGCGTGGGAACAGGGTAAAAATCAGCACACGGATGACACTGATTAACGTGGGTTGACACGAATTTTTATAGTTTTGTCCGTGGGTATCTGTTTAAATTCGTGTCATCCGTGTGCAATTAATTAGATAGGGAATCTCCAAGAAATGAATTTAAGTCAAATTGAACTGCTTCGCGTTCTTCAGGAAAATGATTTCAGCCTTTCAAAAGCGGCGGAAAAAATGCACATCGTGCAATCGGCGGTCAGTCGGCAATTGCAGCTTTTTGAAGCCGAGCTGGGTTCCCCAATATACGAGCGGCAGGGTAAAAAGCTGATAGGCTTGACCTCGTTGGGACAGCGCATCATGGAGGAAGTCGCGACCATCAACATGGCCAAAAAAAATATCCAAACCATAGCGGCCGACTATATCGACAGCAATCAAGGCGTCCTGCACATTGCGACGACGCATACCCAGGCCAAGTATTTTTTACCGAAGCCTATCCTGCGTTTCCGGGAAAAATATCCGGGCGTCAGGATTTACATGATTGAAGCGTCGCCGGAACAACTGATTAATAAACTGCATACCCGGAAAGCGGATATTGCGATATGCACCGAGAAAGTCGGCGAAGATGCCGATTTGGTCGTCAAGCCTTGCTACGAATGGCATCATGCGGTGGTGGTGCCGCAAAATCATCCGCTGAGCGAGGGTGAAATTTCTCTTAAACGGCTCGCTTCTTACCCGATACTCACCTACAGCTTCGGTTTTACCGGGCGCTCGAATATCGAAACCGCATTTAAAAACACCGACATGGCGCTGGACATTATCCTGGCCGCCGCCGATACCGACGTGATCAAGACTTACGTCCGCCTGGGGATGGGGGTCGGCATTATTGCCGGTATGGCCTACGACCCGGCGATGGATCATGACTTAGTGGCGCGGGATTTATCGCATCTTATTCCCAGTTCAAGAACCAAGATCGCCTTTTTAAAAAACAACTACCTGCCTTTATATACGCAGCACTTTATCGACGAGCTGCTGGTTGCGGCTAAAGAGCTGGGTGTCGCTGGGAGTGAGATTTAATAGAGTCTGCGGGATTTGTATATGGGATAGCTAAGGAATTTGTAACTATTCAGCCATAATGAATAGAACACGGATGCGCTGGTTCCCAAGCTCCGGCTCTCATCGTTATACACAAGTCTTTAAAAGCACGTCATCCCGGCAGGGATTGCCGGGATCCAGAAGCCATGGATGGCAATACCGAAACAGGCGGCAAGTACGCCATAGGGAATTGCTCAATAAAATCAACCGTTCACATCCCTGTGCTCTCGGCAATTGCTCCATGCATTGCTCTACCTCCTGCATCCTTGCAGTCGTGGATTCCGGCAATCCCTGCCGGAATGACGGTCTACCGTAAACACTTGTGTA
>JBAQYH010000804.1:0-2242 GCA_049299935.1 Methylobacter sp.
GTCCTCATCCTTGCAGCTATTTGGAAGACGAGCAAGCACAATCCGCGTTTGTTAATCCCTCATTCGAACTCGATACTGCCATTTATTCACAACTGATCGCCCACGGTTTCAGGCGTAGCGGCGATGACGCTTACCGCCCCCAGTGCGCGCAGTGTTCAAAATGCGTTCCGGTGAGATTACCCGTTGCGCAATTTAAACCCACTCGCAACCAAAAGCGCTGCTTACAAAAAAACCGGCATACCACAGCAATCATCAAGCCGGCGGCCTTCGAACAAACCCATTACGATCTTTATCTGCGCTACCAAAACCAACGTCATGCCGAAGGCAACATGGCAAACACCAGTCCCGGCGACTACATCAGGTTTTTAGGCAGTTCATGGTGCGATACCCATTTCATAGAATTTTCAATCGGTAATGAACTTGCCGCGGTCGCCATTGTCGACCGGCTCGATAACGCCCTCTCTGCCGTTTACACCTTCTTCGATCCCAAATTTTCCGGCTACAGCCCCGGCGTTTATGCGGTGCTATGGCAAATACGCTATGCACAGGAACAGGGCCTGGACTGGCTGTATCTGGGCTTCTGGATTGCCGATTGCCAAAAAATGAACTACAAAGACCAATACCAGCCCCTGCAAGGCTTTATCGATCAACGCTGGGATTTTTTAAAAAAATAAGCGATATTGTTACAAGCACATCCAAGTACTAATTTTTTAAACTTCGAAACACAATTTTGGAAAAGGGCGGCATCAATGGCTAAGTTAAAAAACGAACCTCAGCTGCTGAAAAAAGCGATCGAGGTTGCTGAAAATTATGCAAAAAACCGCGGCTATTCAGGATTTTCCTCGACGGATTCGGCAAAGGACAAGGTTGAATGTCTTTACCGCCTGCTGGTCAATGATCAACTTATCCAGCCGTTGGCGATTGATCAGGAAAACGGGATGAATATGAAACATAAACTAGCGTTATGGATAGCACGGCAATTGCCGCAAGATCATCCTCTTTTGAAATAAACCCAACACCCAAGGTAAATCCGATGACTAACACAACAAAACTGCGCTGGGGTATTTTAGGTGCGGCGCGTATCAACGAGCGCCTGATGCCCGCCATCGTCGAAGCATCCAATGCCGAGCTGGTTGCCATCGCCAGCCGTCGCCCCGGCGCCGCCGCGCAAACGCTGGCGCAGTATGCGCCGGAACAACAGGCGAAGACTTACGACAACCTCGAAGCCTTGCTCGACGATCCCGAAGTCGATGCCGTGTACCTGCCGCTTGCCAATCACGAACATGCCGAATGGACGCTGCGCGCCATCGAGCACGGCAAACATGTGCTGTGCGAAAAGCCCATGGCGTTAACCGTGGCCGACATAGACGCCATTCAAGCCGCCGCGCAACGGCATAAAGTCACCGTCATGGAAGGCTTTATGTACCGCTTCCACCCGCAACACGCCAAGGTGCAGGAGCTGATCCAATCGGGATTGATCGGCGAAGTCAGGACGGTCCGTTCCAGCTTCTCGTTCATGATGCGGCCCGCGCGGATTTACCGTCTGGCGGAAAGCGTCGAAAACGGCGGCGGCGCAATGTGGGACATCGGCTGTTATGCAATCCATTCGGCGCGGATGTTTTTCAATGAACCTGCCGTCTCGGTAACCGCCATCGCCAAGTATGTCGAGAGCGGCGCGGATATAGCCACCAGCGGCATCATCGATTTCGGCGACGGGAAATACGCGCATTTCGACTTCAGCTTCGAGCGCGCACGGCGCTGCGAATATGAAATCATCGGAACCCAGGGCGGCATTAAGTGCCATAACGTCTGGAGTATGCCCGGCGATGTGCCGATAATTTCATGGTGGACTGAAGGCGGCGAACCGAATGAAGAATGGCTGCCTGCGGCTAATCACTTCCGGCTGGAAATAGAACATTTCAGCGATTGCGTATTAAACGGCAACGCCCCGAAACTGTCGCTGGACGATGCGAAAGCCAATTGCAACATCATCGTTGCCGCCTTGCAATCTGCGGCGACCGGGCAACGGGTCAAGCTGGATTAAGACATTCATTTTTAGAGTATCCATGAAGACACGAAGTTTTTAATCGATGGAATTAAATACTGATGTTACGCAGTTAGCCGAATGAATAATGTATAAGGAGTCGCTCGCGCGACGGTTATTTGAATCGGGGTCTCGCCCCCGAAGGCGAGTTACTTTCTTTTGCTCCGCCAAAAGAAAGTAACCAAAGAAAAGGCGGCC
>JBAQYH010000805.1:0-2807 GCA_049299935.1 Methylobacter sp.
ACGCTGAGTAGTTACCAATTATCTTTTAATCAAATGCTATCAGTTTGCGAACTCAATTCAATAAGCTCTGTTACTTATCTGACAGCTATTGCCCATTGAAAACTTTATAAACCTTGCTCGTAAATCAGTTATTAATTACCAGATTACCTCCGCCTGTATCAGAAACTCATTGTTATCCACCTCGGGTCCGCCGGTATTTTCGTTATTGATGATGTACTCGAATTTGAGCGAAGTCTTATCAATCAGGCCGACCAGTAAGCCAAGCACATGTTGCTGCCTATCCCACGTCAACGAATCACACCTGATTCCAAGTTGCCTGTCACAGGTCGCCGAAGCACCAAAAATATGTGGAAGATCAACTGTTAAGTCATTATAACGATAGACCAGTTCATAGCTATTAAACCATTGCCAATTGGAATTCTTATAAAGGACATAGGAAGGTTGCACAAACCATCCTGTCCGATTTAAAGCGCCATCCTTAGCTTTCAGGTATTGGCCCATGACAGTAAAATCAGCATAATCGTATCTAAGATTGAATCCGTACCTTTCTTTACTGTTAGCCGTCTTTGTTTTATCGTAACCGGGAATAGCTTTCAAAAATGTCAGATCTTCATCACTTAATTTACTGTTGTAGTAAAACGGCATGAAATCGATTTTCCCGTATTGCCCAAGGTTTGGATTGAATCCCACGTTTACACCTAGATTAAGTCGACCGGAAGCCTTACCGACGTTTCGGCGGTCTGCTATCAGGGGAAAGCTTGAGTCCTCGCTTGCGAATCGCGTACCCAACTGAAAATCGTTAGTCGCCGAGGCTTCCCAATAGAACCAATCAAGTGGCTTACCCCCCCCCCTAACACCCAAGGCATCGTCCCGGTAGAAGGCATTTTCAACCAGGATCTCGGTCTCTGTTTTACGTTGTATATTGGCGAGGAAGAGATCGTTTAGCCCGGCTTCTACATAGGTACCGAACGGTATCCCATAATACTTGACCCAAGCTTCTTCAAGGAGGCCGGTTTGTTGATCGCTGGGTTTGATAGCAATGTCTGCGCTAAAAAGCGCTAAATCCTTGTATCGGGCTGTGGGATAGAGATAAAGTTGATCGATTTGAAAATGTGGATCAGGCTCGGCTACACCGACACCGTTTTCTGTATCAACGAATTCGAGTTCTAATTCGCCATAGAGATCAAATTGCCAGCCTTTGCTCGTGGTAAACCCTGTTTCTTCTACCGGTTTTCTTATTGTCTTGGCTGAACGCTCTAATTTTTGCAGCTGATCAAAAAAATCTTCGGCTTCCGAGAGTTTGGCTATTGGGGATTTTTTTACCGCCGGCTGCTTCTTTTGGGAAAGCTGTTCAATTTGCTTGCGCAGTTCAGCCATTTCTTCCTGATGGCGCTGCTCCATTTTCATGATCATCATCTTCAAATCACCCATCTCATGCGCATGCGCTCCCACTGGAAGAAAAGCTGCGATAGCGAATGCCAGGAGCAAGAGCACGGATTTTATACCAAGCGTTATCCGTGAACAGATGTCATGGATAGTTATGCGATTCGTCTTCATTAAGAGGAATATCATCTTAATTCACCATGTCCAGTAATTAATAAAAAACTTGAAGGCTGTCAGTTAACGATGACAAACTTCTGCGTCTTCGGTTAACGTCGGCTTCAAGATTGACGACAACCACTCACTTCTGATCCACTGTCAATTGTTCTTCTAAAGCCGAAACCTTATCTTCCTTCACGATCGTGCCATCGGATGCCATCTTCACCTCGATAACCTTCTTCCTCGCTGTCACAATTAGCGCCTCGTAGTACGACAGATGCTCCTGATTCATCCCCACCCAGGTAACTTCCTCAAGTTTCTTGCACGTGTGTTTGGGATAGTTGTCCGCAAGAGATTTGGCGACGGCAGGGGGCATGTCCTTGACGGCCATCATTTTTTCGATCAAGCGGATTTCACCTTCGGGAGTCAGGATCACATCGACGGTTTGGCCCTTGATCTTGAGGGATAACTCATAGACAAGCTCCCCATCCTCTTCTTCTTTGTCCGCTTCAGTCACTGCGGCACCTATGAATTGGGCATTGATCGCAGCCATGACC
This sequence comes from Methylobacter sp., assembly GCA_049299935.1. GTDB lineage: Bacteria > Pseudomonadota > Gammaproteobacteria > Methylococcales > Methylomonadaceae > Methylobacter_A. The sequence continues at coordinate 2,097 of JBAQYH010000805.1, forward strand.
GGCTTCGGTATTTTGTCAAGCGGCACCTCTTCGTCGTTGGCGTTCGCGATTGTAACCACAAGCAGAAGGATACCCATCCCGGCATGCCAATAAATTGATCTTTTCATAACAGTTCTCCTTAAATTTCAACTATGTCAGCAATCTACGGAGCTCAATCCGAAACCTTGCCCTCTTTCAGGATATTGCCCTCGGCCGACAACTCCACCTCGAGTTTTATCTTCTTCGCCGTCACAAGCTGCGCCTCGTAGTACGCCAGCGTCTCGTTTTTCCCCTCCACCTTGAAGATCTCCTCGAGTCTCTTGTACTTGGCCTTCGGGTACTTGTCCTTAAGAGTTTTGGCCACGGCGCTGGGCAAGTTCTTGGCGGGTATCGTTTTTTCGATCAAGCGCATTTCACCTTCGGGAGCCAAGATGACGTCGATATTCTGTCCCTCAACCTTGAGGGACACCTCGTAGACAAGCTTCCCTTCATCGTTCATCTCTGTGGCCGCGCCGCTCACTACGGCGTCTTTGAACCGAGCCTTGACCGCCGCCATGACAGGCTCCGGTACTTTATCAAGCGGCACATTTTCTTCGCCGGCGTATGCGGTTGTAGCCTGAAGCAGAAGGATGCCCATTACAGCGCCAAGCCAACTGATTGGTCTTCTCATGATAGTTCTCCTTTTATTTAGGGTTGATGATTTAAAAGTAAGTTTGTTGGTAACTATTCAGC
>JBAQYH010000806.1:0-3800 GCA_049299935.1 Methylobacter sp.
CTCTCATCGTTATACACAAGTGTCTGCGGTAGACCGTCATTCCGGCAGGGATTGCCGGAATCCACGACTGCACGGATGCAGGAGGTAGAGCAACGCAGGAGCGGTTGCCGAGAGCACAGGGATGTGAGCGGTTGATTTTATTGAGCAATTCCCTATGGCGTACTTGCTGCCCGTTTCGGTATTGCCATCCATGGCTTCTGGATCCCGGCAATCCCTGCCGGGATGACGTGCTTTTAAAGACTTGTGTATAACGATGAGCGCTGGAGCGTGGGAACGATAAAACGGCATAACATCAGCTACTAAGAAGCTTATTCCCCGCCCGCCAACCGATACCCCACCCCCGCTTCGGTCAGCAAATACCGGGGCTGGGCCGGATCGGTTTCAAGTTTCCGCCGCAATTGCCCCATGTAAATCCGTACATAATGGGCATGCTCCACGTAGGCAGGTCCCCAAACGTCCAACAACAACTGCCGGTGCGTCAGCACCTTGCCGGCATGACGGATCAACACGGTCAGCAGCCGGTACTCAATCGGCGTAAGATGGATTTCCTGTTCGCCGATGTATACACTACGCCGGGCTAAATCAACCTGTAAATCGCCAACACAAAACAGCGTTTCGACGCCGTCTCCTGTAAGCTGTGTAGCGTGGCGCAGCGATACGCGGATCCGCGCCAGCAGTTCGCCGATGCTGAACGGTTTGGTCAGGTAATCGTCCGCTCCGGCATCCAGCGCGCCAATCTTGTTGCTTTCCTGGCTTCTGGCCGACAGCACGATAATCGGCACGGCGGACCACTCGCGAACCCTGCGAATTACTTCTATACCGTCGATGCCCGGCAAGCCCAGGTCGAGGATGACCAGCTCCGGTTTGCGGGTGCCGATTTCCACCAGGCCCCGTTCGCCGGTTGCCGCCTCGATCACCTGGAATCCCTGCACACTCAGGCTGGTACGCAAAAAACGGCAGATTTGCGGATCATCCTCGATAACCACAATGACGGGTTTGGCGTTATTCATCTTGCAGTTGCTCCGTTGCCAGTTGCGGCGGCGCTTCGTCTACCGGCAGCAGGAAAAAGAATTGCGCTCCGCCATCCAGCCGGTTAGCGGCGCCGATAACGCCGCCATGCGCGATAATGATGGCCTTGCAAATGGCCAAGCCTAGACCGACGCCGCTTTGCGTGCCCTCCCTGTGTACCCGGTAGAACTTATCGAACAGTTTTTCCTCTTCTCCCGGCGGTATGCCGGGGCCGCGGTCTGCGACCGTCACCTTTAGCATATGGGCGGACAGTTCGGCGATGATGTCGATGGGAGTATCCTCCGGCGTATATTTGCAGGCATTTTCCAGCAGGTTGACCAGCACCTGTTCGATCAGCACCGCATCGACTCGCACCAGACAGAGATCATCCGGCAGTTTGACGTTGACGGCACGCTCTTTAAGCCGCTTGTGCATCCGCGTCAAGGTTCCGCCGATAATTTCATCCAGCGGATACCATTGCCGGTTCAGCGACGCCTGTCCTGCGTCCAGGCGGGCCATGTCCAGGATATTATTGGTCAGGTTCGACATGCGTAGCGCTTCGTCATAAATGGTCAGGCTCAATTCCTTCCGATCCTGCGGAGCAAGCTGGGCGTCCTCTTCGACCAAGGTGCTGGCTGCGCCGACGATGGATGCCAACGGCGTGCGTAAATCATGGGAAATGGCGCTGAGCAAGGAATTGCGCAAGGTTTCGGATTCCATGCGTATTTGCGTCTGCTGCGCTTCATCGGCGAGACGCACACGTTCAATGGCTTGGGCAATCTGGCTGATAAAGGTGTCCAATAGCCGCCGCTGTTCGGGTAAAAACACCCGGCGCAGGTTGGCGGCGCGCAATACCAGCACACCGATGACACCGCGAAAACCTGACATAGGAAAAAACACCGCATTGGCTCCGGGCAAGGTATCGGTGCCTTGTCCTGCCATCTGGCCGTGGTCGAAAACCCACTGCGCCACGCTGAGATCGCAATCGCGCAGGGATTCCGGCACGGGCGGATCCAGCGGGTAGACTATCCGGCTGTCATCGTTGGGAAACAGCAATACGCTGGCGCCGCCGAACTCGTCCTGAATATGCCGCGCGGCGATGCCGGCGGTTTCCGTCACGGTACGGCTGGCTGCCAGATCTTCGCTCAGCGCGTAAAGGACATTGGCGCGCCGTTCACGATGCGAGGCAACCTTCGCCTGAGAGCGCATATTGCTGGTCAGGTGGCTGATGATCAAACCGACCAACAACATAATTAAAAACGTGACTAAATACTGGGCATCCGCAACCGCAAAGGTATGAACCGGGTTTACAAACAGAAAATCGAATGCGGCAACGCTCAGCACCGAAGTCAGGATGGATGCTTCGCGGCCGAAGCGGGCCGCCATGAAAACCACGCCCAGCAAATAAATCATGACTAGGTTAGCCAGCTCGAATTTCCCTGACATGACCCAGGCAACCGAACTGGTGCAAGCGGTCATCGCCACCGCCCAGCCCCAATTTAACCAGCGCCGCTTGGCGCGCCCCCAAGGATAACTGGGCCGCAGCACTTTGGCCCCCGGCATTTCTTTAGGCGCTTTTCGCTCCAAGGCGTCTTCGCCGCGCGGACTACCCAGCAAATAGACGTTGATATTATGCGCTTCGGTGATCAGGGTATCGACGACCGAGCCCAGCACCCAGCGCTTCCAACCCCGGCGACGGGGTTTGCCCAGCACGATTTTGGTGACGTTGCGGCTTTTTGCGAAGCCCAGGATTTCTTTGCTCATGTCGGGGCCGGACAAGGTCACCGTTTCGGCGCCCAACTGTTCGGCAAAACGCAGCACCCGCAGCACCTCGTCGCGACGTTCGGCGGCTAAGCGTTGCAGCTCCGGTGTTTCCACGTAGGCCACGATCCAGTGCGCATGCAGGCTGGTAGCCAACCGCTTGGCGGCGCGTACCAGCCGCTCGGCGATCGCATTGGGGCCTATGCAGACCAATATCCTGTCCCCGACCTGCCACACATCGCGTATCGCGTGGTCGTCCCGGTAGTCCTGCATTTGCGCATCGACCCGGTCGGCGGTCAGGCGTAAGGATAACTCGCGCAACGCAATCAGGTTGCCTTTGCGGAAGAAACTGCGCATCGCCCGTTCCGCCTGTTGCGGCACGTAAACCTTGCCTTCTTTGAGCCGCAACAATAATTCATCGGGCGGTAAATCAATCAATTCGACTTCGTCGGCCAACTCGAATACCGTGTCCGGCACCGTTTCCCTAACCAGCACGCCGGTTACCTGGCTGACATCGTCGTTGAGGCTTTCCAAATGCTGGACGTTCAGCGTACTGTACACATCGATTCCGGCATTCAGCAATTCTTCGACATCCTGCCAGCGTTTCGGGTGGCGGCAGCCGGCGGCGTTGCTGTGCGCCAGCTCATCCACCAAGACCAGCGTCGGGCGGCGTTTCAGCGTACCGTCCAGGTCGAACTCGCGCAGCACCGTGCCGCGATATTTCACCAACTTGGGCGGCAGCACATCCAGGCCTTGTAATACCGCGACGGTTTCCTGCCGGTCATGGGTTTCCACCAGCCCCACCACCACGTCAACCCCTTCAGCCCGTTTGGTTTTGGCAGCCAGCAGCATGGCGTAGGTTTTGCCAACACCCGCTGCCGCGCCGAAAAATACCTTGAGGCGTCCTCGTCGGCGCTGGTTTTCCTCGCGCTCTACGCGGGCTAGCAGGGCATCGGGGTCTGGTCGTGTGTTGTTCATGCGCGAGTACGGTCGGTTTGCTTTATCGTTCCCACGCTCCGGCGTGGGAATGC
>JBAQYH010000807.1:0-3054 GCA_049299935.1 Methylobacter sp.
GGCCGCCTTTTCTTTGGTTACTTTCTTTTGGCGGAGCAAAAGAAAGTAACTCGCCTTCGGGGGCGAGACCCCGATTCAAATAACCGTCGCGCGAGCGACACCTTATACATCATTCATTCGGCTAACTGCGTAACATCAGTCACTAAGAAAAACATAAAACTTCGTGTCTCGGCAATTGCTCCTGCATCGCCTAAAGCGCCTACTCCTACTATCCATGCAAGTCGTTCGTGGTGAATAAGAGGACAAATGGTTTCCATTTTGTTAAGAAACTTTTGGCCGCCTACTTACTTTGTGCGCTGACGCTTTCCGTGCTACTGTCGCCGGCAGCTACGCCGACGGTTTATTTTGTGATGCAAACCTTCGGAAAATTCGATGTCACAAATTAAAAGCCGGAACGACCGGCGGTGCAAAGAATTCGCACAATCGACCGGATGAATATTTAAATATAAAGTTATACGATATGAGCTTGGGACCAATCTGAGCGAAAAACGGGAAAAGGCTATGCCGTTCCAAGATCACAAGTTATTTTGTCGGACGAGGATTTATAAGTAATGGCGCATCATCATAATCACGATCATTCTGCGGGACATCATCACGAACACGACCATCACCATCATGGCACCCTGAATAACCAGGGGAATCACCAAGGGCGTACGTTCATATTCACGATATTGCTGAATCTGGTCTTTGTGGTGATTGAGTTCGCCTATGGGTTCATCGCCAACTCAACAGCCTTAATGGCCGATGCGGGGCATAACACATCCGACGTGCTCGGTCTGCTGTTGGCATGGGGGGCGGTTATGTTGGCGCGCAGGCAGCCCAGTCAACGCTATACCTATGGGCTACGCAGCACATCCATCCTGGCGGCGCTCGCTAACGCCACCTTACTGTTGGTGGCATGCGGGGCGATTGCATTGGAAGCCATTCAGCGCTTTTCTCAGCCACCTGCGGTCGCCAGCCTGACGGTATCGATCGTCGCGGCGATCGGTATCGTCATCAATGGACTGTCCGCGTGGCTGTTGATGAAAGGCAGCAAAGAAGACTTGAACATTCGAGGTGCTTACCTGCATATGGTGGCGGATACTGCGGTATCGCTTGCCGTGGTGGTAGTCGGCGTGGCGATGTTTCACTCCGGCTGGTATTGGCTCGACCCGGCCATTAGTTTAGCGATTGTGGTCGTGATCGTGATAGGCACTTGGGGCTTGTTGCGTGATTCGCTGCGATTGGCCTTGAGTGCTGTGCCCGAACAGATCAATGCGCCCGCAATCGACATGTACCTACGCCAATTGGATGGTGTAACCGACATTCATGATTTGCATATTTGGGGCTTGAGTACCACCGAAACTGCGTTGACGGCTCATTTGGTTATGCCTTGCGGCTGTCCTGGCGATGCATTTATGGATGACATTACACAAACACTGAAAGAACGGTATTCCATTCATCACAGCACCTTGCAGATTGAACAGGGGACAACCAATCACGCCTGTTCACTGGCTGCAACCGCATCCGTACAGCACCGGCATTAAGTCTAACAACCGCAGTTGGTCCACGAAAGACACGAAAGACACGAAAGACACGAAAAACACGAAAAACACGAAATAAACCAGTACGTTGTATTCACCCTTTGGGACGCCTGTTCCATGCAGTCGACAGCTTGGTATCCCTTTGAGAATTTTCGTGGACGAAATGGTTTTTCCAGGCTAAATAATAATGTGCTCAGTTATAACAATTATTAACGCAAATGCCTTGGATCTGAATGTTAAAGCCTCTTTTTGCATTGCCCCGCACCGTATGGCTGTTGGGGCTGGTCAGTTTTTTCAACGATACCGCCGGCGAGCTGGTCTATCCTCTGGTGCCCATTTATCTTGCTTCGGTGCTGATGGCCGGTCCCAAAGCCTTGGGCCTGATCGAGGGCATCGCCGAGGCGACAGGCAGTCTGTTAAAACTGTTTTCCGGCGTGATGTCGGATCGTTTGCAATCCACGAAGCATTGGGTGGTAGGCGGCTATACCGTGGCAGCCATCGCCCGCCCGCTGCTGGCTTTTACCACAACTTGGCCGATGGTTTTGGCGCTGCGCTTTGCAGACCGTGTCGGCAAAGGCTTGCGCACTTCGCCGCGGGATGCATTACTGGCGCTGACGGTAGATGAGGCACATCGTGGCCTGGCTTTCGGCTTGCACCGGGCTATGGATAATGCCGGCGCCGTCGTCGGTCCGTTGCTGGCGGCCTGGTTGCTGGTCCGGCAGGTACCTTTGCAAGATGTCTTCCTTTGGGCTTCCTTGGGCGGAGGCATGGCGGTGATCCTGGCGTTGTCCGTGAAGGAGCCTAAGCGCGACGCCGGCATGCCTGCGTCGAGTTTCAGCTGGAGCGTCAAAGCGCTGCCCGCGCCGTTCAAGCGTTACCTGCTGGTAGTGGCCCTGTTCACGCTGGGAAATGCCTCCAATATGTTCCTGCTGCTGAGGGCGAAAGACATGGGTTTGCCCGAATATCAGGTGCCGCTGCTGTGGGCGTTGGTGTCATTGACTGCGGCGCTGTTTTCGACGCCCTTGTCCGCGCTTTCCGACAGATGGGGGCGCGTCCGCCTGATCGTCGGCGGCTGGTTGGTTTATAGCGTGTTTTACCTGTTGCTCGGACTCAACGGCCAGCCCTTGCTGGTGTGGCCGTTGTTTGCGTTCTATGGCCTGTTCATGGCCGCAACCGAAGGAGCCGAGAAGGCGCTGGTCGCCGATATGGTGCCGAACGAGGTGCTGGGCACGGCCTATGGTTGGTTTAACCTGACCGCCGGCATCATGCTGCTGCCCGCCTCGGTCATCTTCGGTTGGTTGTGGCAGGCGACGAGCCCGCTAGTTGCTTTCGGATTTTCCGCCGCTTGTGCGTTGCTCGCCGCGTTGTTGCTACGGGCTTGGGTATTGCCGTCGCCTATTGGCAAAAAGGGCTGAACGGGCAAGGCCTTATCGCCGATTTCAGTCTTGTGGGCGATTTTGCCAGATAATAGATTTGTAATATCGCCGATGATGCTATGATTCGATTACCGGGTTTGTTTTAAATATTCATC
>JBAQYH010000808.1:0-5173 GCA_049299935.1 Methylobacter sp.
GTTTAATTGCTCAGGACTAAAATCATCCACGCTTATGGCTGCAAATCGAGCCTTTTCGGCGGTCACGATCAACTCAGCCTCTTTTTTGGTAATAATGGCTTTGCTTATCGCCGCATCAAGCACATCAACAACCGCGCCTTTCGCCAGCTGTTTTTGCTTTTGCGCGGCATGGATTTTGGCTTCCACCGGCGCCGCGGCAAGCACGGCCTGGAAGGCGGCTTCAATCCTGCCGGTCACATCTTCGGGCTTATGGCTGATGTAAATACCGCGGGTTAAGCGGTCGCGGGCCGGGGAGTTTTTCAGCAGCAGCGCCGCAGTCTGGTGAATCAAATGATCGGCGGGCGGTGCATAGGGTTTGCCGCCGGGGAACAGCACGGCTCTTAACAGATAAGCCGGGATACGCAGCGGCAAGGTATGGAAAATAGCCAGCAGGGATTGCTGGGCGCGGTGCAGGGTTTGCTGGCATGCCCAATGCAATAACGGCAAGTCGTCTTTGGGACTGCCCTGATCCTGGTAATTTTTAAGCACGCAGGAACACAAATAAAGGTTGCCCAGAACATCGGCAAAGCGCCCGGAGATCCGTTCCTTGCGTTTAAGCGAACCGCCCAATGTCAGCAACGCAAAATCTGCAACCAGCGCAAAGCCGACGCTGAGCCGGGCAATCTGCCGGAAATAACCTTGGGTATCCTGATCGCCGGGCACCTCGATAAAACGGCCGCCGGTCAACCCCAGCCAAAAACCGGCGGCCAGATTGTGCAGCACGGAACCGATATGCTCGAACAAGACTTCATCAAACTGCTCAAGATTATCCTGGCCCAAGGCTTCCATTTCCCGCTGGATATAAGGATGGCACCGCACCGCGCCCTGGCCGAAAATCATCATCGTTCGGGTCAGGATATTGGCGCCCTCGACGGTAATGCTGACCGGAATCACCTGGTAAATCCGGCCGAGATAATTTTTAGGCCCCAGACAAATACCGGAACCGCCTTGTATGTCCATCGCGTCGTTAATGACCCGGCGCATTCTTTCGGTCAGCTCGTATTTGATGATCGCGGAAATGACCGACGGTTTCTGCCCGTCGTCCAGCGCGGCGGCAGTCACTGTGCGGGCGGCATCGATAATATAGGTTTCACCGGCGATGCGCGCCAGCGGCTCTTCAATGCCCTCGAACTCGCCGATCGGCAGATTGAATTGCTTGCGGATGCGGGCATAAGCGCCGGTATTGCGGCTGGCCATTTTCGACGCGCCGGTGCTGAGCGCAGGCAGCGATACCGCCCTGCCGGTAGCGAGGCATTGCATCAGCATTTTCCAGCCGTTGCCGACCTGCTCTTTGCCTCCGATAATCCAGTCCATCGGGATAAACACGTCTTTGCCCCAGTTCGGGCCGTTCTGGAACGCCGAGTCCAGCGGAAAATGACGCCTGCCGATCGAAACACCTTCGGTATCGGTCGGAATCAGCGCAACGGTAATGCCGATGTTTTCCTTGTCGCCGATCAAGTGCTCCGGGTCGTAAAGCTTGAATGCCAGCCCCAGCACCGTGGCGACCGGGCCTAAGGTGATATAGCGCTTATCCCAGTTGAGGCGTATGCCCAGCACCTTGTCCTTGCCACTGGTTCCCAAGCTCGAGCTTGGGAACCAGCCGTAGCAGACGACGCCGGTATCGGGCATGGCTCCCGCATCGCTGCCTGCATGAGGGCCGGTCAGCGCAAATGCGGGGATTTCCTCGCCTTTTGCCAGACGCGGCAGATAATGATTTTTCTGCTGCTCGGTGCCGTAAGCCAGCAATAACTTGGCGGGTCCCAGGGAATTGGGCACCATGACCGTGACGGCCGCGGTGCTGCTGCGGCTGGAAATTTTCATCACCACTTCGGAATGGGCGTACTCGCCAAATTCCAGGCCGCCGTAGCGTTTGGGTATAATCATGCCGCAGAATTTATGCCGCTTGATATACTCCCAGACTTCGGCCGGCAGATCGCGGCGATTGTGGGTAATGTCCCAGTCATCCAGCATGCTGCACAGCGCCTCTACCGGGCCGTCGATGAAGGCCTGCTCCTCGGCGCTCAGTTTCGCGGCGGGCAAATCCAGCAGCACGTTCCAATCGGGATTGCCGGAAAACAATTCCGCATCCCACCAGGTATTGCCTGCTTCCAGCGCCTCGCGTTCGGTTTGCGACATTGGCGGCAGCATCCGTTTCATGATTCTGAAAATCACGCTGCTGAATAATTTTTTGCGGATAACCGGAACATTGAGCGGGATAAAAACCGCATCGAAAATAACCCATAACAAGAGTACAAAGTTGCCGCCCCCTTGCGTTGCCGTATAAAGCCCCAGCCACCCGAACACAACCAGCGTAGCCCAGCGTAGAGATGCCCTGACATAAGCCAGAACGCCGACCAGAATGAGTAATGCGATTAACCAGATCATGGGATGTTCCTTAAATAATCACGCAGCCAATATTACATTCTTGTCCACGAAAAACACGAAAGACACGAAATTTTTTATAATACAATCCGTTCGACAGTTGCTTTCGGATGGCAACCAAAGTTAACCAGCAACCCCAGACGCATTTGTGTTGCCTTCAGGTAGTTCAGTACTTGAGCCTTGTGCGCTCCTGTTGTGACAGAAAGCGCTTTGAGTTCAACAATAATAGAGTCATGACACACAAAGTCTGGAATATAGGTTTGCCGCAACGACTCACCCTTATAGAAAAGCCTGAGTTCTTGGCGTGCGACAAAAGGGATCCCTCGTTTTGATAACTCCTTTTCCAGACACTCTTGATAGACCGCCTCAAGAAAACCAGAACCCATTTCACGATACACGTCAAACACAGCACCTTGTATCTGATAACACTGTTCTCTATAACAAATTTCCGCATCCATTTTTCGTGTTTTTCGTGTTTTTCGTGCTTTTCGTGGACAAAAAAAATCAATTACGTAACGGCTTACCTGTTTTAAATAAATGCTCCAGCCTCGCCAGAGTGCCCGGTTGCTGGACTAAATGCAAAAACGCGTTCAATTCCAAGTTTAACAAATCGTCTTCGGTCAGCGGCTCGGCGATGTCGCACTGGCCGCCGCTGAGCACGTCTGCCAGCTGCCGTGAGATTTCCACGTCATAATCCGTTATTTTGCCGGCCATCTTTAAATTGTTGATTGCAATATCCATTGCCGCCCTAGCGCCGGCGCCGGGCAACCTGTAACTGGCGGATTTAGGCGGCGTATAACCCGGCACCAGCAGCAATGCCTTGGCTTTGGCTTCGGCCAATAAGCGGTCTTTGTTCATGGTAATGCCGTCGGTGGTGGACAAAAACAGCATCTCCTTGGCTTCCGCCGCCGATTTGGATACCTTGGCCATGCCGATCGTTTCAAAAGCCTGGGCTATGGCGGGCATCGGGCCGCCGGGACGCCTCGCAAACTCCAGCCGGCGGCGCAAATACTCCTTGCAACCGCCCCAACCCGGCACCAAACCCACGCCCACTTCGACCAGACCGACATACAGTTCGGCATGCGCCTGGATCGCATCGCAATGCAGCAGGATTTCGCAGCCGCCGCCCAAGGCCAAGCCGGAAGGCGCGCCGACCACCGGGAACGGAGCATACTTCAAGGCCTGATAGGTCTGTTGGCCCTGTTTGATCAATTGCTCGACCGCAGGCCAATCTTGGCTGTGGATCGCCTGCACCAGCAAGGTTAAATTGGCCCCGGCCGAGAAGTTATCGGCATCATTATGGATGACCAATGCGGAAAAATCGCTTTTGACCTTGTCGACGCTTTGCCGAACCAACGCAAGACTATCCATATCCAGCGTATTCATTTTGCTGTGGAATTCCAGGCAGGCAACGCCGTCGCCAATATCCCAGAGGCTGGCCGACGGATTTTCCAGCACCGCCGGAGCCTGCAATTTAATATCGGCTAGCAGCAGGATGCCGTCCGTTCGGCGGACAGGCTGATAATTGCCGGACAAATCGGCAAACCAGCGTTTGCCTGAATCGACCTTGTACAGGCTGCGGCTCGTAGGGGCAATCCCTTGTGGTTGCCCCAATTGGGCAGGCACAAGGCCCGCCCCTACGGTTGCCAGTAGCGGAGGCACCTCACGGTTTTCGGCAAGCAACCGGTCAACGAACCAGTCTACGCCGATCCGATCCAGCAGCTCGAACGGCCCGTATTTCCAGTTGTAGCCAAGACGCATCGCGGTATCGACGGCGACGATGTCATCGGCAATCTCAGGGATAAGGCTTGCGCTATAAGCCAGGGTATTGGACAACACCTGCCAGGCAAATCCAAATCCCCCCTGCCCCCCCTTTTTCAAAGGGGGGTGGGTTTGTTCGTCGCTTGACAAAAAAGCCCTCAACTCATCCTGCGTTTTGGGCAAATCCGGCAAGGCGAATTTTTCGCTAAACTGATAAGCGCCGGTTTGCAGGTTAATCGATTCCTTGACACGTTTCCCGCCTGTTTCATTCAACCGGTAAAACCCGCCCTTGCCTTTCCTGCCGGTGTAACCATCCGCTATCATGGTCTTAACCAACGGAGGAAGCGTGTTGACTTGATGAAACGCATCTTCCTTGGGTAAGGCCCGTTCCATGCCGCCCAGGATATGCGGAATCAGATCGAGCCCGACCAGATCCAGCAGGCCGAAGATGCCGGTTTTCGGTATGCCGAACGGCGCCGACATCACCGCATCGGCCTGCTCGACGGTCAAGCCCAGCTTGATCGCTTCCAGCAGGCCGCATTGCAGCCAGTAAACACCGATGCGGTTGCCGATAAATCCCGGCGTATCCTTGCAGGTTACGCTGTCTTTACCCAGGCTAAGGTCGGCAAAACGGCTGACGGCATCGACCAGTTCCGGCCGGGTCTGTGAACTTGAAACCAGTTCCAGCAGGCGCATATAACGGGGCGGGTTAAAAAAATGGGTGATCATGAAGCGCTGCTTGAAGCTGTCCGGCATGTCTCGGGTCAGCAGTTTTAGCAGCAATGTCGAGGTGTTCGATGAGATCAGGGTATCGGGGCGGCAGACGTTATCCAGTTTCCGGTAAAGTTCCTGCTTGATGGCCGGGTCTTCAATCACCGCTTCAATCACCCAGTCAGCCTCTTTTACCCATTCAAGATGGTCTTCGATATTGCCCGGCGTGACCAGACGGGCGTTATTTTTATGCATGAACGGCGCGGGTTCGGCTTTAAGC
>JBAQYH010000809.1:0-18991 GCA_049299935.1 Methylobacter sp.
GCCATTGCACCAATAGCTGCATGATACCACTTGAATTCACTTTCTTTGCTTGGCGCTACTGGCTTTACGGTAAGGCTCTCCGCCTTGGAAAAGATCCGAAGCTCCGCTTTTGCTGTCGTGAGAAAAACTAGTGTGTCTTCATCCTTCGGATTGAGAAGTTGATACATATACCGTTTAGATTGCCCTTCACTTCCTTGCTCCGTAATTGCACCAAACTCTTTAGCAGGTTGGGTATTATGATTGACTGATAAAATGCGGAAATCTTTCTCTAGCGAAAACGCTTCAAAGCGAACTGCAAGATCTTTCAATGGTAAATCACCGGAATTCCAAAGACGGACTTTGATCGCGAAAACCTCCGGCACTGAAACTTCGTTTACCTTTACCAATGCGTTCCCAATTGAACTCTTATCGAGATATACGAGAGGCTCTTCTATTGTGTAGCTGAGCTCTTTTGAATCAGCAAGAAACTTTGGCAATCCATATGTGAAAGCCGCAATCAGCAGGCCAACAACAAGAGGAACTGTGAGCAAATCTCGAAACCAAATACTACTTTTTTCTCCCATATGATCTTTCCGAAAAATCTTACGTTATATAAACGACATCACATTTCTAAATAATCTGTTTCAGATAAGGTGCAATCACAAAGAAGCAAGTAGCCTGGTGGAGCTTGCGGAATCCGGAGCTTCGTAGCTCTGATCATCCCGTATTCCGCTACGCTACATACGGGCTACACGACCAATAAAATCTTCAACATCGGCTCGATCAAACGGCCAACCCAACTCCTGCTTGGTCTCAGGATCATATAACACCGGAATGCGTATCGCATATTGTTCTTGCCACTGCTCCTGTTCGGCAATATCCACAGTCTCAACGCCATCCGGCACACAGGCGTGAACAATAACCTCCGCCTGTTCGCAAAGATGGCAGCCGGAGGTGCCGAACAGTATCAAGCGCATATCAATGATGCAAATGCGCCGCCAGCCAGCGCTCTGCGACTTCTTCGGCGATGCCTTTACGTTTGGCGTAATCTTGCAGTTGGTCTTTATCGATCTTGCCGACATTAAAATACTGCGACTCGGGGTGGGAAAAATACCAGCCGCTTACCGCTGACGCCGGGTACATCGCATAACTTTCGGTCAGCTCTATGCTGGTATGTTCGGTCACGTTGAGCAGTTCGAACAGCTTGCCCTTCTCGGTATGATCGGGACACGCAGGGTAACCCGGCGCAGGCCGTATGCCTTGATAGGCTTCGTTGATTAACTGCTCGGCCTCATGCGCTTCATCTTTGGCATAGCCCCAATACTCTTTCCTGACCACCTGATGCATGTATTCCGCAAACGCTTCGGCCAACCGGTCGGCCAGCGCTTTCAGCATGATCGCGCTGTAATCGTCATGATCCCGTTCAAATTCTTGCAGTTTTTGCTCGATGCCGATGCCGGTCGTTACAGCAAAAGCACCGATATAATCGGCTTTGCCGCTGTCAACCGGGGCGATAAAATCGGACAGGCAATAGTTCGGCCTGCCCGGCGCTTTGACGTTTTGCTGACGCAAATGATGCAGGGTTTCCTTTTTATCGGTACGGCTGTCGTCGGTGTAGACCACGACATCGTCGCCGTCGCTGTTGGCCGGGAAGAAACCGACCACGGCGCGGGCGCTCAGCCATTCTTCACGGATGATTTTTTTCAGCATGTCCTGTGCATCGTCAAACAGCTTCCTGGCTTCGACGCCGATGACTTTATCGTCGAGTATTTTGGGGTAGCTTCCGGCCATTTCCCAGGTTTGGAAAAACGGCGACCAGTCGATATACCAGACCAGGGTGTCCAATGGAAAATGGTCGATAACCTTGATGCCCAGGAACGACGGTTTAACCGGCTCGTAGCTGCCCCAGTTGAATTTGTTGCGCCGCGCTTCTTCTAAAGGATGTTGTTTGGTCTTGGCTTCCCGGCCTTTGTGCCGCTCCCTGACTTCCGCGTATTCTTCACTGATGCTTTTGACGAACTCGTCTTTTAAATCGGCGCTCAACAAGTTGCTGGCTACGCCGACGCCGCGCGACGCATCGGTCACGTAAACTATCGGGCCGTCGTAATTCGGGGCGATTTTTACCGCGGTATGGGCGCGCGAGGTTGTCGCACCGCCTATCATCAACGGAATGGTGAAACCCTGGCGCTGCATTTCTTTGGCAACATGCACCATTTCATCCAACGACGGGGTAATCAGGCCGCTTAAGCCGATGATGTCGACATTTTCCAAGCGCGCGGTCTGCAAAATCTTTTCGGCAGGCACCATTACGCCTATATCAATCACGTCATAGTTATTGCATTGCAAAACCACGGCGACGATATTCTTGCCGATGTCATGCACATCGCCCTTGACGGTCGCCATCAGGATTTTGCCGTTGGTTTGGCGCTCGCCCGCCGCTTTGTCGGCGTCCATAAACGGCATCAGATAAGCCACGGCCTTTTTCATGACCCGCGCCGACTTGACCACTTGCGGCAGGAACATTTTGCCCGCACCGAACAAGTCGCCGACCACGTTCATGCCGTCCATTAACGGGCCTTCGATAACGTGCAAGGGCCGTTCGGCTTCCAGTCTGGCCTGCTCGGTGTCTTCGTCGATGTAATCGGTGATGCCCTTGACCAGCGCATGTTCCAGGCGCTTGGCGGTAGGCCAGCTGCGCCATTCCAGATCCTGCTCTTTTGATGAGCTGCTGCCGTCGCCGCGATATTTCTCGGCAAGTTCCAGCAACTTGTCGGTGCCGCTGCCGTCGTGAGTATTTAATATGACCGCTTCAACCGCATCGCGTAAATCACGAGGAATGTCCTCGTAAATCGCCAACTGGCCGGCATTGACGATGCCCATATCCATGCCCGCCTGGATCGCATGGTATAAAAATACCGCATGGATTGCTTCCCGTACCGGGTTGTTGCCACGGAATGAAAACGATACGTTGGATACGCCGCCGGAAATCAGTGCATAAGGCAAAGTGCGCTTGATCTCTTCGGTGGCTTCGATGAAGTCCAGGCCGTAATTGTTGTGTTCGTCGATGCCGGTGGCAACGGCGAATATGTTGGGATCGAAAATAATGTCTTCGGGCGGGAAACCGACTTGTTCGGTCAGAATCTTGTAAGCCCGTTGGCATATTTCGATTTTTCTGGCTTTGGTATCGGCCTGCCCTTCTTCATCAAAAGCCATTACGATAACTGCGGCGCCGTAGCGGCGCACCAGTTTGGCGTGTTCGATAAACGCCGCTTCGCCTTCTTTCAGCGAGATGGAATTGACTACGCCTTTGCCCTGGATGCATTTAAGACCGGCTTCCAGAATGTCCCATTTGGACGAGTCCAGCATGATCGGCACTTTGGCGATGTCCGGCTCGGACGCGATCAGCATCAAGAAGCGCACCATCGCTTCCTTTGAATCCAGCATGCCTTCATCCATGTTGATGTCGATAATTTGTGCGCCGTTTTCGACCTGCTGTTTGGCGACATCCAGAGCCGTTTCAAAATCGCCTTCAATAACCAAGCGCTTGAACACTGCCGAACCGGTCACGTTGGTGCGCTCGCCGACGTTGACGAATAGCGAATCCGGGCCGATGTTCAGCGGTTCGAGTCCCGATAACCGGCACTGCTTGGGTATCTCGGGGATTTTCCGGGGGGGATATTTTTGTACTGCTTCAACGATTGCTTTGATATTCGCAGGCGAGGTTCCGCAGCAGCCGCCGATAATATTCAGGTAACCGTTTTTCGCCCAATCGGCCAACTCTTGGGCCATCGCTTCGGGCGTTTCGTCGTATTCGCCGAACTCGTTCGGCAAGCCCGCGTTGGGGTGGGCGGAAATATGCGTGTCCGCAATGCCCGATAATTCATCGATATGTTGGCGCAGTTCGGTTGCGCCTAACGCGCAATTAAAGCCGAACGAGATCGGTTCGACGTGTTTCAGTGAATTCCAGAACGCGGCAACGGTTTGCCCGGACAGCGTTCTGCCTGAAGCGTCGGTAATCGTGCCGGAAATCATCACCGGCAGCTTGTAGCCGATCTGTTCAAAAACTTGTTCGACCGCAAAAATGGCGGCTTTGGCATTCAGGGTATCGAAGACGGTTTCAATCAGGATAGTATCCGCGCCGCCGTCGATCAGGCCTTTGGTTGCTTCTGTGTAGGCTAGAACCAGATCGTCGAAGAAGATATTGCGGAAGCCCGGATCGTTAACATCGGGCGACATGGAAGCCGTGCGGTTGGTAGGCCCCAATACGCCGGCCACAAAACGCGGCTTTTCCGGCGTTTTTTTGGTGTATTCGTCAGCCGCCTGCCTTGCCACGCGCGCCGCCTCGACATTGATTTCATAGGCGAGCGATTCCATTTTGTAATCGGCCATCGCGATGCTGGTCGCGTTGAAGGTGTTGGTTTCGACAATGTCTGAGCCGACTTCAAAATACGCGCTATGAATGGCTTTAATGATGTCCGGCTGGGTTATCGATAACAGATCGTTATTCCCCTTAAGGTCAACCTCCCACTGGGCAAAACGTTCGCCACGATAATCTTTTTCTTCCAGCTTGTAGCTTTGGATCATCGTACCCATCGCGCCATCGAGGAATAAAATGCGCTGGGATAATTGCTGTTTTAATAATTCTGTTTTGCTCATAGGAACGGTCCAGGGAGTTGTTGAATTTGGATATAATCATTGCTTAAAAAGCAATCAAGCACTATTATTTTTCACTATTTTTGCCGGAGATGGGCATGTCAAAACCAACGATTACTCAAGTCATAAAGAGCGTTCTATCGGCCGCCATTGGCGTACAAAGCGACGATAACAGGCAAAAGGACTTCGCACAGGGATCTCTTTCAACGTATATTATTGCGGGAGTGGTTTTTACTGTGCTTTTCGTTTCAGGTCTAGTCTTTCTTGTTTCCAGCATTTTAGGCAAGTAGCGTTTAGAAATCAGAACCTTCAACCCGCCAAAATAGTACAGCCATAAAAAAAGCCCAAGTATCGCTTGGGCTTTTTTTTATAACCAACTTTAGGTCTTATTTGTCAGATGTTTTGAAGCTTTGCTTGATGCTTTGAAACATTTCTTTAATATCGCCAAACAAATTACCAACTGTAATTGCTTCTTTGGTAATAAACTTTACCCGAACCAGCGCCGCCGCTAAAACGCCGACAATTGACGGCATCAATTCCAGATAAACTGAAAGCAAAACGCCTCCAAATCCTTGGAAACCGCCTTCATTTTTTCTATCGCCAATAGTGGTTAAGTCGCGTTCGTAGTCGCTACCGCCCTCACCGCCTCTTATTGCCTCCAAAATATAAAGGTTAATATCGATAAATGCTACCTGCACTACAAAAAACGTAACCGCGCCAATCGCGACCCACATCATTACATTACTTACTTTCGCTCTCATAGCCGACTGATAAATCCAGAGGGCCACTAGAATCATTACAATGCCACCAATCATATCTGTATCCTTTTATTAAATTATTTTTTTGTTAGAAAGAAGAAATATGTACACTTTAAAACCATCTCTGAACCCTCTTTTTCAATCACTTTACAGGATTCGTATTTTTCTCGTCCAGGAGCGGACTGTTTTTTGATTTCGCCATTTTCGATGGAATACTTTAACGTAATCTTCAACGCACTGATCCGTCCAGCGACATCAGATGCCGATGAAATAAGTGTTCCATCCTCCTTAAACTCCCATTCCTGAGTCACGGCCTTTTTTGGACTAGTCAACGAGACCGCTTCATCATGAAGATTCCATTTCCCTAAAATTTCAGACTTATCTTTTAGTTCAACGTCAGCATTTGCCGATAACGTAAAGAAAATTGCGACCAGTGGTAATATTTTAACGCATCTATTCATCATAATTCCTTATCTCAAAATGTATCAGCACTCAAAAAACAGATTTTAAACTATACCACATTGGCTATCGAGCAATAAATTTCTACCGAGAACAATATTTACATCCCATCAATAAAACACACAACAATAAGCCTTGACTTTAACTTTTCCTAAAGTATTATGCTCATTCCGTTTGCTATGTACTTAGCATTATTTCTAAAAATACAAAATTATAGGTAGGACATCCCATGGGAGCGATCTTAGATATCACCGAAATGTTAAAAGAACCAGCTGGTATGGTTGGCGCGGTTGTAGTTATTGCCGCTGGCTACGCCCTTGTTAAGTGGGTATTTGCCGAACACCCAGACGACGAAAAATAAGTCGTTAACCGATTTAACCTTAACTTAGGCCGCTCATTTCAATTCTTTATGAGTTGAGTGCGGCCTTTGTTTTGTCTGCACATTATCAATACATAAACCCTACATTTCTTATATAATTTATACATCCTCTCGATTTTTCCGAATCATGAAATGTATAAACTTATATCCGCTAAAATTTTAGAACTCCATTCCAAGCAAGCTCCCGCCACAGGCATAGGCTTATTCCGGATTTTTTACGGCCTGATCACCTTACAGGAAATCATTTTCCTGTTGTATTTTAATCATTTAATTTTCGATCCTATTCCCTATATAGACGTCGAATTCCCGATGATTCCTTTCTTCCTGTGTCTTTGGGGGGTGATTGCCGCTTTTGTTGTTGTCGGCTATCGCTACCGGTTTGCAATGATCTGCAACTATATTACTTGGATCATTTTTGTCAATTTCACACCGATGCAACGGGATTTTGACGGCGGCTTTGATTTATTCATGATCGGGGCGGGATTTTTTCTGCTTTTTATGCCTGGAGACCGGGCATTTTCAATAGACAACCTTCGGTACAAGCTGAGCTCGCCTTTTACTCATTACAGCACCTACCCGAAACCGACTGTCTCATCTCTTGCCTACACCCTGCCCGTTGCCATCTGCCTCGGCTTTCTGTATTTTGACTCCGCCATTCACAAAATGTTCGCCGAACACTGGCGCAACGGCCTCGGCACTTGGCTGCCCGCGACACAGCCTTATTACGTTTCAGCCATCGACATGTCGCCTTTGCTGAACAATAAGCTGCTGCAAAACACCCTTGGCTATACAATTTTAGTCTTTCAATTCACCTTTATTTTCTTTTTCGCCAAGCGCCGGCTACGCATCGCCT
Source organism: Methylobacter sp. (assembly GCA_049299935.1). Taxonomy (GTDB): domain Bacteria; phylum Pseudomonadota; class Gammaproteobacteria; order Methylococcales; family Methylomonadaceae; genus Methylobacter_A. The sequence goes on from JBAQYH010000809.1 coordinate 7,082, forward strand.
ATTTACTGGTCGGACTTGGGCTTCATCTCGGCATTACCTTTTCTTTTAATATTTATCCTTTCGGCTTGGGAATGGTCAGCTTTTACACCTTACTGATCCCTTTTAAGTGGTGGCGGTGCATAGGCCGACTGGTTACCGCAAAACAGCCGTCCCTTACCGTTTTTTACGACCAGCTCTGCCCATTGTGTAATCGCACCGTTCTGATCCTTAATCATTTCGATATATTCAGCTGCATCGATTTCAAAAGCGCTCAGGAACATGCCGCACACTACCCGGCACTTGCTGCCATCAATAATGAAACCCTGTTAACCGACTTATACGCACTGGATAGCACGGGCCGCATTTATTCGGGTGTTGACACTTACATCCAGATCTTTAAAAAAATGCGCTATTTATTTCCGATCGGCATTATTCTGAATCTTCCGGGGATTCATCAATTTGCCTTAAACAAATACCGGTCTATTGCCGATACACGCAACCGCATCGCGTGCTCGTCCGCCTGCCCGACCCCCCAAGCCTTGCCCGACACTACCCTATACCATCAATTTTTTGAAACCGCTGCCGCGCAAAAACCGAATGCATTTTCCAGAAAGCTCGCAAAGATATTGATTGCGCTGCTCGTTTTGCAATTAAACAGCTCCATTCATTACGGGCTTATTTACAGGCTTAATGCTGACAGCCCTCAAAGCCCCTTATCGCAAGCCAGCAACGCTATTTTAATGGTCTCTCAGACCTTTTTAGGCATCACCCCTCATGCGCTCTATCTACATGATCATTTTGCAGGCTACGATCATATTTTAGCGATCACCTATACCGACAAAAATGGCGCCGAACATTGGCTGCCTTTTGTCAATGAACAAGGACGCCTTCTGGCCCCCAACTGGGGCCGCGTTCACTCCATGTGGGCCAATATTGCCGTAACGCCAAACATTGACAACAAACGCTTGCATAAATTAATGATGAAAGTCACCGCTTTTTGGGGACAGAAAACCGGCTTAAATCTCGATAACGTCGTTTTCAACATCAAACTTAAGAAAATCAGCGCCCCTTCTTACTGGGTCCATGATCAATTGCACAAAAATTTTACATCTCCGTGGGCCACTATCGGTACGGCAAAATGGACCGACAATCAGATTTCTTTTGATTTGCCTGACAATATTAATGAGCTTTAATTGCGAGGATGATTATTGATTTTTTATTATTGCATCATCATTCCAGTCATGATATAAAATGCATGTGCTTTAATTTAATGGCGCAAATTAATAAAAATAATTGAAACCCCTTTGGAGGATATTCTTATGAATAAAATTTTATCTCTTATAGCTATGGCATTAATGATTGTTGGCTTATCTGGCTGCCTGGATGATCCAGATAAATCTGCACAAAAAGTTTCTAGCTCAATTCAGCTATAAATAGAACTCTAGTGGTTCCAAAAAGCCCAGCTTAATGCTGGGTTTTTTGTTTTTACAAGGTTTGAATTTGTTTGCCGGACAAAAGACCAAGCTTAGCCCTCTATCAATCGCCGCTTCGGCCGCATAATCACATTAACTTCTGTTTTGCTGCTCACGCTGCCCGCAAAGCAAAATTTAAGACTGTCCCGCCCCTTCTTTTATTCACCACGAAGACAAAGTTTATGCTTTTTCTTAAGCTGAGAAAAACTGCATAACCGCGAATGACCTTTGATGGAAATCAGCTGAGTTCCGCCATAGCCACTCCAAACGCAAATTATTTTCTCCAGAATTCCGGTACAAATAAAATAACAATGGAAAATATCTGCACCCGCCCCAAAAGCATTGCAAAAATGCAAATACCCGTTTGAACATCGCTCAGACTGGCGTAATTGGTTGCAGGCCCTACTTGATTGAGGCCAGGGCCGGCGTTGTTAAAACAGGCTATAATCGCCGAAAAAGCGCTTATAAAATCCATACCGCTCAACAACAGCATGAACACCAGAATGACGATACTGATGAAGTACAGAAAAATGAATCCGGTCACGGAGCCGACGATTTTATTGTTCACCACGGTGTCGCCGATTTTCATGGATTTAACCGCAAAAGGATGAATAAACTTGAACAACTCTAGACGCGCCTGCTTCATCAGGATGATGGTACGGATCATCCGAATACCGCCGCCGGTGGAGCCGGAAGACGCCGAAACGCAACTTAAAAACAGCATCCACATCGGCACAAAAATAGGCCACTGATTAAAGTCCTGGCTGGCAAATCCGCAATCGGTAGCGATGGTGACCAGGTTAAACGATGCATGGCGTAACGCGGTTAAATAGTCCGGATAAGTACCTGCATGCCACAGCACCGCAGCCGTTACCAGACAACTCCCCAACACCAAAGCAAGAAAAGCCCTTGCCTCCCGGTCATCGATATAAGGGTTGAATGACAGCCTTCTAAGCGCTACAAAATGGGTGGCAAAATTGATCGCTGCCAGCAACTGGAAGATGGTTAACACAACCTCAATGGATAATGAATTAAAAAATCCGACACTGCTGTCATGCGTGGAAAATCCGCCTAAACTCATTGCAGAAAACGCATGGCAGATCGCATCAAACCAATCTAGACCCGCCAAGCGCAGCGCAATAATGCAAGTCAGAGTGATGCCCGCATAAACCAGCCACAAAGCTTTCGCAGTTTGCGCGATGCGCGGCGGCAAATCGGATTCCTTGACCGTGCCCGGCGATTCCGCAATATACAGCTGCATGCCGCCGATACCCAGAATAGGTAAAATAGCAACCGCAAAAATAATGATACCCATGCCCGCTATCCAACATAACTCATGCCGCCATAGGTTAATCGACATCGGCAGTTGATCAATACCACTGAATATGGTCGCACCAGTCGTAGTGAGCCCGGAAACAGTCTCAAAGTAGGCGTCGATAAAACTGAGCTCAGGCAAATACATCATCAACGGTAAGGTGCAAAACACCGGCGTTATTGACCAGGTAATCGCCACCAACAAAAAACCCGTTTGCCGCGTCACTTTTTTTGGTATGCGTAGCGTCGGCACAAACATCAACGCTCCCAGCAGCAAGGTAATCAAAAAGCCATGGTAAAAAGCCGCTGTGGCACCGTCATCCGCTATCGCGGAGGTCAACCAACAAGTGGCCATCAAGCCGCTGAATCCTATGGTGACCAAGCCGAAAATATTAATGATCGTAAAGATGACATTCATGGAATTAGATTCAAAGCGAAAGGTTAAGACTAAGGACCAAAGGCTAAGGTTTTTCGCCTTTAGCCTTCGCCTGCCCTTACATTAAAGAGGCTGGAATTTTTTCTCGATGTTTACGACCAGTTTTTTATCCATCGCGAACATCACCACATGATCACCTTCTTCAAACACTGTTCCACAGTGAATGGCAACAACCTGCTTGTTGCGTATCAACGCCCCCATCACGATGCCTTCAGGAAAGCTGATTTCATCCACCCTGCGTCCAACAACTGAGTTGAGATCGTTACTCTGGTGCGCGATGGCCTCGATAGCCTCGGCGGTGCCGCCGCAAAGGGAACTAACTTGCGCCACATCACCGCGGCGTACGTGTTTTAGAATACTGCCGAGCGTTTCCTGGTTGGGCAACACGGCAACATCAATGCCTGTACCAGGCAATAGTTTGCTGTATGAAACATGATTGAGTAAACAGATAGCCTTGCGCGCACCCAAGCTTTTTGCCAAAGAGGCGGAGACAATATTGACGCCGTCATTTTCGGTAATCGCGCAAAATAAATCGGTGCTGTCGATAGACTCATCAAGCAATAATGACTCATCGGCACAATCGCCAAGAAGTACTACTGTGCGGTTAAGATCATTGGCTATCTTGTGAGCGCGACTGGGATCTTTTTCAATAATCTTCACTTGATGATCGCTTTCCAGTGCCAGCGCCAAACGTTTGCCGACATGACCGCCGCCGGCGATGATAATTCGCTTTAACGGAGCTTCCAGCTTGTTCAATTCTTTCAAAACCCCCCGGACTTCTTCACGGGGCGCCACGAAAAAGACTTCATCGCCCGTCTCAATAACGGCTTCACCGCTGACCACCAACGGAATACCTTGCCGAAAAATAGCCACGACACGAATTTTACCGCCAACCAAACGTTCTTTCAGGGTTCTAATTTCTTTACCCGTTAAAGAACCGTCGGCCACCACCATGACCGAAAAAAGCCGCACCATGCCGTCGGCAAAATCGGAAATGTGCTGAACTCCGGGGAATTCGATTAAATTACGGATGGCCTCCATAACGATTTGTTCCGGACTGATCACAATATCAACCGGAATCCCGTTCGAACCGAACAATTGCGGATTGTTCAGATAATCGACGGCGCGCACCCGCGCAATCGTTTTCGGGCGGCTGTACAGGGTATTAATAACCACACAGGCCAGCATGTTGGTCTCGTCGCTGTCGGTAACCGCGATAATGATGTCGGCAGTCCGGGCACCGGCCTGTTCGAGCACCATCGGATGCGCGGCATTACCGGCAACCGTGGCAATATCGAAACGCTCTTTTAATGCGTCGAGCAACTCCGTCCTGAAATCAACGACGACAATATCGTTCTCCTCGCTTGCCAGCGCCCCGGCAACCGATGATCCGGTAACGCCGGCCCCAAGAATAAGTATTTTCATTTACGACCTGTGGGTATTAAAAATAAAAGCAGACAAAGGGCGAAAGACAAAAGGTGAAAAAAACCTTGTGCCCTTCGCCCTTTGTCCTTTGCCTTTTCGTATCTTTCGTTTACATCTTAGCCAGCACAGCCGCCACCGTTTCGCCCATAGCCGCCGGTGTCGGGCAGATGGTGACGCCCAAGTCTTTCAGCATCGCTACTTTTTCTGCGGCGCTTTCGCCTGCCGATGAAATAATCGCACCGGCATGACCCATGCGGCGGCCTTCCGGCGCAGTTAAACCGGCGATATAGGCGACGACCGGCTTGCTCATGTGTTCTTTGGCGAAAATTCCGGCTTCAACTTCTTGCGGACCGCCGATCTCGCCAATCATGACAACCACCTTGGTTTCCGGGTCGGCTTCAAATTTTTCCAGAATATCACGGTGCGAACTGCCGTTGATCGGGTCGCCGCCGATACCGACGGAGGTTGAAATACCGATACCCAAGCGTTTCATTTGGTCGGCCGCTTCATAACCCAAGGTGCCGGAACGGCCGACGATACCGACATTGCCTTTCATATAGATATGTCCCGGCATAATACCCAGCATCGCGCGCCCTGGACTGATGGTACCCGCGCAGTTAGGGCCGGTCAGGACCATTCTTTGCTCTACCGGAAAACGGCGCAGAAAGTTCTTAACCGTCATCATATCCTGGGTCGGAATGCCGTCGGTAATCGCCACACAATATTTGATACCTGCATCGGCGGCTTCCATGATGGAATCGGCGGCAAAAGCGGGCGGAACAAAGATAATGCTGGCTTCCGCGCCAACCTGGCGTACGGCTTCTTTTACGGTATTAAAAACCGGCCGGCCCAAGTGAGTTTGGCCGCCCTTGCCGGGAGTGATGCCGCCGACTACATTAGAGCCGTAGTTGATCATATCCTGGGCATGAAAGCTGCCGATTTTTCCGGTAAAGCCCTGGACAATAATGCGTGTTGTTTCGTCAATTAAAATAGCCATTGTTTATGCTCCCTGTACCGCTTCTTTTGCAACCGCTTCATTACGCGCTTGCACCGCTTTTTCAGCCGCTTCGGCCAAGGTTTCCGCGGTAATGATAGGCAGGCCGCTTTCCGCGATGATCCTGCGGCCTTCTTCAACGTTGGTGCCCGATAGTCTGACTATCAACGGTATTTTCATATCGATTTTCTTGACCGCCTCGACAACGCCTTCGGCAATCCAGTCGCAACGATTGATGCCTGCGAAGATATTAACCAGCATGGCTTTTACATTCTTATCAGCCAACACTAAACGGAAAGCTTTTTCGGTACGCTCTGCCGATGCGCCGCCGCCTACGTCGAGGAAGTTGGCAGGCTCGCCGCCGGCCAGTTTGATCATGTCCATGGTCGCCATCGCTAAACCGGCGCCGTTGATCATGCAGCCGATGTCACCATCTAGGCCGACATAGCTCAAACCGCGGTCGGCAGCCGCCATTTCGCGGGGATCTTCCTGGGTTTTATCGCGCAACTCGGAAATTTTTTGCTGACGGAACAAGGCGTTGTCATCGAAGCCCATTTTGGCGTCCAACGCGACCAACTCGTTACTGCGGGTAACCACCAGCGGATTGATTTCCAGCATGCTGGCATCAAGTTCACGCAGGGCGCGATAACAACCCCGGATGGTTTTAACCGCATGACTCAATAATTCAGGATCCAGGCCCAATGCAAAGGCCATTTCACGCGCCTGGTAATCTTGCAGGCCCACGGCAGGTTCGATATAAATTTTGGTGATCGCATCGGGATTGTTTTCGGCCAGTTCCTCGATTTCCATGCCGCCTTGGGCGGAGCCAACCATCACGATGCGCTCCGAACTGCGATCAACCAGAAAACAGAAATACATTTCCTTGGCAATATCGGTTCCGGCTTCGACATACAATCTGCCGCACACTTTACCGGCAGGGCCGGTTTGATGAGTAATCAGTCTTTTACCTAACAAAGCTTCCGCCGCCGCTTCAACCTCGTCATGGGTTTTGCAGATTTTAATGCCGCCCGCTTTACCGCGCGCGCCGGAATGAATCTGCGCTTTAATCGCCCAAATGTGCCCGCCAATATCTCTGGCGCGTTGCACGGCTTCTTCAGGACTGTAGGCCATACCGCCTTCAGCGATTTTAACCCCGTAACCGCTTAAAATTTCTTTCGCCTGATACTCATGAATATCCACAGCATCTCCTTAGTTGATTTCTGTTGTTGAATGGCACACGGACAACACGGGTACTACAGATTTACACGGATTTGAATCTGTATAGCCACTAATAAAATATCCTCGTTCCCATACAGGAGTATCGAAACGAGGATATTTACGAATGAAGAAAATCAAATCTGTTTATATCCGTCTAACTCAGTGTCGCCTAGAGGCGCCTACTTTTGGCATCCGTGTTCCATTTATCGGTGTACCATTAATTTATTTTTTTGCTGCAATAGCTTCGGCAGCCCTGACCACGTTATTCGCCATTTTTTCGGATGCTGCATCGATTAAACGACCGTCCAATGCTGCCGCGCCTTTACCTTGCGCTGCAGCTTCCTTCAAAGCGGCCAATATGCGTTTTGCTTTTTCAACTTCAGCCGCAGGCGGAGTAAATATTTCATTGGCTAATTCAACTTGCGACGGATGGATCGCCCATTTCCCTTCGCAACCTAGAGCCGCCGCACGTCTTGCTGCCAGTTTATAGCCTTCGGGATCTTTAATGTCGCCAAAAGGACCGTCAATAGGACGCAAGCCATAGGCGCGGCAGGCGACCGTCATCCGGCTGATCGCAAAATGCCATTGGTCGCCGGGATAATCAGGATTTAAGCCGCCGATGTTGGTGGTTCTGGCGCGGTTGCTGGCCGCGTAATCGGCCACGCCGAAATGCAAGGCTTCAAGACGGCCTGATGCGCCGTTGCGGGCAATATCTTCAACATTAGCCATGCCCAATGCGGTTTCAATCAAGGCTTCAATACCGATTTTGTTTTTCAGGCCCTGCTGCATTTCCAACTGGTTAAGCATCGCTTCAACCATATAAACATCGGCATAAACACCCACTTTCGGGATCAAAATCGTGTCAATCTTTGCGCCGCACTGCTCGACCAGATCTACCACGTCACGCACCATGTACTGGGTATCCAGGCCGTTGATGCGCACCGAAACGGTTACGCCGTGCCCTTTCCAGTCCAGATCATTAATCGCTTCAATAATGTTCTTTCTGGCTTGCAACTTGTCATCCGGAGCGACCGCGTCCTCAAGATCCAGAAAAATAAAATCAGCGCCACTTCTCATTGCTTTTTCAAACATTTCAGGGCTGGAACCCGGAACGGCTAATTCACAGCGTTGAACTCGTTGAACTGACGCTGTATATAAGGTGTGGCTCATTTGTGCTTTCCTAATTTCATTGTAGTAAATCCGGTCAGGTTGGTGTAACCCGGCATTTTGCGGCTAGAATGACCATGACCGGATTACGCTAGAGTAAACCCGATCTACGTGACTTAAGCCGAACATAAATTAACCGCACATTTTACTTCCAGAGGCTTCAAAGTCAATTTTTACCGCGTGTTTTTCAGCTCAAACCCTAATCTAATCTTGCCGATTTTTAGCGGCTATGTCATTATTGCTGGTTTTTGGACATTAGCTTTTCAGTGCCCAAACTGCATTTCAATCACTCAACTACTATTAAAGAGGCAATGCAATGGCTGGTCGTAACCACCTATATATTCCAGGCCCTACCAATGTACCAAATGAAATTCTGAACGCCATGCATGTCACCATGGAAGACCATCGTTCTCCTGCGTTCCCAAAACTGCTGACACCTCTTTTACAAGATCTGAAAAAAATCTTTAGAACAGAAACCGGACAAGCGTTTATTTTTCCTGCGACCGGTACCGCAGGCTGGGAAGTTGCATTGACCAACACCCTGAATCCCGGCGACAAGGTTTTAATCTATCGCTTTGGCCAATTCAGCCATTTATGGGCTGAAATGGCAAAACGCCTAGGCTTCGATGTCGAAATCCATCAGGAAACCTGGGGCAAAGGCATTCCACTGGACAGACTGGAAACCCGTTTAAAAGAAGACACCAAGCACGAAATCAAAGCCGTTTTGGCGACGCATAACGAAACCGCTACCGGCGTTACCAGCGATATCGGCGGCGTCCGTAAAGCCATGAACGCGGCTAACCACCCGGCGTTTTTATTCGTAGACGGCGTCAGCTCTATTGCAAGCCTTGACTTCCGCATGGACGAATGGGGCGTTGACGGCGCAATCAGCGGTTCGCAAAAAGGCTTTATGATGCCTGCCGGCGGCGCATTTTTGGCCTTCAGCCAAAAAGCCTTAGCAGCCGTTGAAACATCAACCTACCCGCGCTGCTTCCTGGACTTAAAAGACCAGATGAACTCCAACAAAGACGGCTACACGCCTTACACACCTGCATTGCCTATTTTATACGGTTTGCGCAAAGCGTTAGACTTGCTACTGGAAGAAGGCTTGGAAAATGTTTACGCGCGCCACCATCGTTTGGCCGAGGGCGTCCGCAAAGCCGTTGCCGCTTGGGGATTAACCATTTGCGCGCAATCTGGTTTCGAATCGGATACGGTGACTGCGATTATTGTCCCCGCTGACAAAGATGCCAGAGACGTTATCAGCACCGCTTTCAACCGATACGACATTTCTCTAGGTGCAGGCTTATCCGAATTGGCCGGCAAAGCTTTCCGTATCGGTCACGTCGGCGATATGAACGACGTTTCGATGCTGGGCTGTATCGCAGGCGTTGAAATGGCGATGTTGGACAGCGGTTTTGACATTAAGCCGGGTTCCGGTGTTGCTGCGGCGATTGAATACTATCGCTCAACTGCAAGTTAATCGATAAAAGATAGAACACGGATGACACTGATTTAGACGGATTTAAACGGATTTTTAAAGCGCTTTTATCAGTGTTCATCGGTCCTATCTGTGTCATCCGTGTTCCATTAAACATAATGCTGAATCCTTAACTTAACGGCATTGCCCTTATGAGGATACCCCATGAGCAAACCCAAAGTCTTTGTTACCCGCAAGTGGCCTGCCTCAGTCGAAGCCAAACTTAAAGCGCTTTACGACGTCACCTTAAACGAAGATGACCGGCCTTTAACAGCAGACGAATTCAGATCCGCGCTGCAAAATTACGACGCCGTTTGTCCCACCGTTTGCGATTCATTTCCTGCCGACGTGATCAACGTCGAAAACAAGCGCTGCAAAATCCTCGGCAACTTCGGCGTCGGCTACAACCATATCGACATTAACGCCGCCAAGGCGCAAGGTTTAGTGGTAAGCAACACCCCCGGCGTGTTGACGCACAGCACCGCGGACATTGCAATGACCTTGTTGTTAATGTCCGCCCGTCGCGGCGCAGAAGGCGACCGCCTGGTTCGCAGCAAACAATGGCAAGGCTGGTGTCCGACGCACATGCTGAGCAGCGATGTAACCGGCGCAACCTTAGGCTTGATCGGCTTCGGTCGTATTGCCCAGGCTATGGCAAAAAAAGCCCATCACGGCTTCGGCATGAAAATCGTCTATTTCAAACCCAGTCCTGCCGACGAATATGTCACCGATGACCTTAACGCAATCCGTTGCGGATCTATAGAAGAGCTGATGCAAACGGCCGATTTTGTTTCGCTGCATTGCCCCGGCGGCGATGCAACCCGGCATTTAATCAATGCCGACATGATTAACCTGATGAAACCGTCCGCGCATTTAATCAACACTGCCCGAGGCGATGTCGTCGACAGCACCGCGCTGATTGATGCACTAAAAAACAAAAGAATTGCCGGTGCCGGCCTTGATGTGTATGAAGGCGAGCCCAATGTCCACGAAGGCTTCCTGACGCTGGACAATGTGTCGCTACTGCCGCACTTGGGCAGCGCCACCTTGGGGACACGTACGGCAATGGGTGAAAAGGTTTTAACCAACCTGGCTGCGTTTTTTGCCGGGGATCATCTGCCTGATCGGGTTGTCTAACAAAACCTGACCAGGACTATGCTCGACACGAACATCTAAACAACACGTCATTCTGACAGAAATTGCCGGATGACGCGTACAGATACCCCCGCCAACATAGCAGGGTGCAAGCGGTATTCCATGCATGAAATTTCTTATCCCTATGAAACCATTAAGCATTTTGTTTCAAGTAATCCTCTACAAAATCAATCGATGAAACAATGCCTTTGATGAGCTTATTTTCCGTTATGACAATATGGTGAATTCTATTCTCTAACATTAACTTAGCCGTCTCGCTGACGGACGTATCAGGACTTACTTCGATAACTTTATGTGTGCACAATTCCCAGGCTCGTCCGACTTTTGGATTCTTGCCCATCTCATGAAAACGCACAATATCGGAATAACTGATTACACCAAAACAGCTTTGATTCGAATCGACAACCAGCGCGCAACACGTTGGTTTATGTGAATCCATTACCCTGTCAACCTTGTCGTTAGTATCGTTGATATCTACTATGATGGGTGATGCATTACTGATGATATTGGCTTATCCATTCCCGCTTAATGTTTAAACGTTAAATTAACAGACCGGCCTTTGCCGTACAAAACCATCTTATCTAAAGCCCAGACTGATTACACTAACCCATGCTTTAACCCGACAATAACCCCACTATAACCAACTGCAAAAAGACCAACCCCCAGAAATAGAGCCCGAACAGCACGGCTTTGACTTGTATCGGTTGCTGTGAAGAATTGCGCCTGACGATAACGATACCGCCCAGAATCGCCACCAGCACAATGGCGACTCCGGTTAACGCAATATTCATCGCTAATCCCTTACGGGCGGCGGAGCCAGCACGACTCTTGAGCCATTGCTTTCAGGGGGACTGACAACGCCGGCCGCTTCCATGTCTTCAATCATGGTTGCGGCACGATTGTAGCCGACTTTAAAGCGCCTTTGTACGCTGGATATTGAGGCTTTACGCGATTCTGTGACGAACTGCACAGCTTCATCATACAAGGCGTCAGTTTCGGAATCGCCGTTACCGCCACCGCCGCCCATGCTGTAGCCGTCGCCCGAGTCAGAAGGATCGCGGGTGATGTCTTCCAGATAATTGGGCGGTGCGGTTTGTTTTAAAAATTCAACCACGCGGTGCACTTCATGGTCATCGACAAACGCACCGTGAGCACGTATCGGAATGCTGGTGCCTGAAGGTAAAAACAGCATGTCGCCGTTGCCGAGCAGGGTTTCCGCGCCGCCTTGATCGAGGATGGTGCGGGAATCGATGCGCGATGACACCTGGAA
>JBAQYH010000810.1:0-2627 GCA_049299935.1 Methylobacter sp.
CCCTGGGCGCGCCGGGCGACACAAACCGGCCGTCGTCAAAGCCCGGCAAGACTTCATTAGCCTGCCCGTAAACCCCGAAAGAGTTATAGCGCTTGTCGAAGAGATTATCGACCTTGCCGAATACGGCAAAATTCTTGGTCACCTTATATTCCGCCTTGGCATTGAATACCCAGTAGCCGGCTAACGGCGCTGTGCTATTGGCCTCGTCGCCCCTGAAATACTTGTCGCCGCTGTAAATGCCGTCCATACCCAACGACACGCGCTGCCACAAATCGACACCGATATTGGCCTTATAGATATGCTCGGGGATACCCGGAATTTTGTTGCCTTTGGTAACGGCCATCGCCTGGGTCGTATCCAACGGATTCTGAATATCGAAACCATCCAAAAACCGGGCGTTCAAATAGGTATAGTTGGTCGAAAAATGCCAATCGTCAATAGAGCTGAACAGCTGCGGATAGTTAACGGTCGTTCCCGCTTCTATGCCGTAGCGGCGGGTCTTGCCCACATTGCTGAAATAGCCCTGGCTGATAATGCCGCTGGCGGCATCGCGCCGGAAAATAATGTCGTTGTGATTGATGGTGTGGAAATAACCCAGGTTCCATTTCAAATCGCCCCGGCCTAACAGCTCGTCCAAATCCCCCCTGAATCCCCCTTCCCAGGTTTTCGCAACCACCTGCTCCAACGGCGGATCGGCCACAAACGAGTTCGGCAATTTGCACGGCGCTGTCGGATCGGCGCAGCTTAATTCCATCGGCGTGGGCGCGCGGGCCGACTCGCTGTAGCTGCCGTACACATTCAGGTTATCCCTGATTTGATAGGTCAATCCGGCAGAAGGGTTAAGCCGTTCAAAGGTATGCGACCCGTCCAGGGTTTTTAAAGGATCGTTTATATACCTGTCTTCCATGTTGATATGGCTATAGTTGTACCGCCCGGCTACAGTCGCAGTTAACGCATCGGTAATGGAAAAACTGTCGGTCAGGAATACGCCTACCGTTGAGGTATTGGTATTCAAACGGACTCTGGATTCATCGACAAGAATCCCGCTTTGCGTTGTGCCCCGGGTATCGGTCAGCGAACCCAGCTCGGTGTCCGAACCGAAATGCACTTCGGCATAATCGTAGCTTGTGCCTACCGTCAGGTTGTTTTTATGCTTGAACAAGTCCTGGGCGAACGCGGTCTGCAACGTGCCGCCGCGGCTGCGCATATTGGTTTGGCTGGTGTTGTTGGTTGCGCCTTCGACCGCATCGTCGGCGAGCACTTGGTTACCGTTTATATCGGTAACAACAACATCGTTATGATCGCACAGCAATGTCGGATCGGCGGCGCAGACGGCATAGTTGCTGTTATCGCCGTTAAAAGTCCTGATCCGGTTCTGCCTGAAATAGGCGTTGCCGCTGACTTCAATATCATCGGCCAGATCGTAACTGCCGGCCAATTCGGAAAAGAACATCCGGGTCACTGTCTGGTCGGGATGGGTAAATACCGCCGCCCGGTTTTGTTGCTGCAACTGGATAGGCGCGGCGCCGTTACCGCGCATATTGTTGTCGTTGCCGCCCAAAGTCAGGTCCAATGAGCCTTTATCGCCGCGCCAGCTCAAGGTGCCGAACGCCTGATCGGCCTTGGTCGGCGAAAAATCCCGCCAGCCGTCTTCCTCAAAATGATGCAGGTCTAAAAAATAACCCCAGGTGCCGTTATTCCAGCCGCTGCTTAATTCCTCCGAATGCCTGCCCCAAGAGCCGCCGTAAGCTTCCAGCTCATGCTTGGGCGCTGAAAAACCGGTTTTGGTCTTGATTGATATGGCGCCGCCCAAACTGTTCAGGCCGTAAACCGGGTTGGAGCCCGGATACAGGGCCATCGAATCGATCGCCCCTTCGGGAATCAAATCCCAGTTGACGGTATCGCCGAACGGTTCGTTAAAGCGGACGCCGTTAACATAGGTCGATAAGCCTTGCGGCAATCCGAGCAGCGGCGAAGCGACAAAGCCGCGATAAGAAATGTCCGGCTGCAACGGGTTATTTTGCGCTTCATTAATATGCACGCTGCCCAAGTAGCGGTTGATGTAATCGGCCAAGCTGATGCTTTGGGCTTTTTCCAGCTGCTCGGAAGAAACGGTTTGGATATTGGCCGGTATTTTACCGGCGGCAACCCCACTATCCTGTAACGGCGTAACGCCGACCACATCGATGATTCCCAGATCCAACGGCTGGTCCTTCGCCGACACGGCGAAGGCCGCCGTCAGGCCCAGCCCGAATATTGCGCTTGCAAGTTTTTTCATTGTTCACTCCAAATCAGATAATGCCGCCATGATAGCCAAAACAACGATGCCGACACTAGACAGCAGCCGATAAAAGGAAATATTCCTATAGAGGATAAATCTTCGTTCCCGGTCTCCTTTACCAACGTATTTATCAGCACTTTTGCCTGGATGAACATGCCTAAGTTAAATCACGTAGGTATTCGAACCAGTTATAGTTTTATTGATAAATGGATAGCATAAATCCTGAAAAATAAAATGACATGCATCGTTTGAATTCTTTTGCCTCGATGAATACCCGGCAGATGCCGGTTTATTGCCGAACACTTAAACCGATGCCACAACCCAGCCGGTTAACTCCCGCATACTC
>JBAQYH010000811.1:0-11410 GCA_049299935.1 Methylobacter sp.
GTCATGGGCCGCGAGGCGCTGCAAGCGGCGATAGCCAATTACCGCGGCGAAGAGTGGAAAGACGATCATGAAGAAGGCGCGCTGATCTGCAAATGTTTCGCGATCGATGCGGTGATGATCGAGGAAATGGTCTGGGCCAATAAATTACGCACCGTTGAAGACGTCACCAACTTCACCAAAGCCGGCGGCGGTTGCGCGGCTTGCCATGAAGACATCGAAGCGATCCTGGAAAAAGTGTTGGCCGAGAAAGGCGAGAAATTCGATCCCGGCGCGGCACCGGTCAGCAAACCTACTGAAAAAATCGCCGCCGTTAAAGCGCCGTTGACCAATTTGCAGCGCATCAAAAAAATCGAGCAAGTGTTGGAATCGCTAAGACCGTCATTGATGGCCGACGGCGGCGACGTGGAACTGGTCGAGGTCATCGGCAACACCGCTTACGTCAACATGACCGGCGCCTGTAACGGTTGCCAGATGGCCGCGATGACCATTGCCGGAATTCAACAACGCCTGATGGAAGTGATGGGCGAATTTATTAAAGTCGTGCCGGCATCGGAAATGGCGAAACTGGTCAATATAGAGGTGGCGTGATGGCTGACATATACCTGGACAATAATGCCACCACCAAGGTTGATCCTGCGGTGGTCGATGTGATGATTCCCTACTTTCTTGAGCAATACGGCAATCCGTCATCCATACATAAATTTGCCGACGGCGTGGCGCGCGGGCTTAAACAGGCCCGGCAGCAGGTGCAAGCCTTGATCGGTTGCGAACATGATTCCGAAATCATTTTTACCTCGTGCGGCACCGAATCCAACTCCACGGCGATTCTTTCCGCAATCAAGGCTCAGCCGGACAAGAAAGAAATTATTACCACCACGGTCGAGCATCCGGCGATTTTGAGCTTGTGCGATTATCTCGAAAAAGATGGCTACACGATCCATAGAATGCCGGTCGATAAAGCCGGGCGGTTAAAACTGGACGCTTATCAACGCTTGTTGTCCGACCAAGTCGCGATAGTCTCGGTGATGTGGGCGAATAACGAGACCGGCACGATTTTCCCGGTTGCGGAAATGGCGGAAATGGCCAATGCCGCAGGCGTGATGTTTCATACCGATGCGGTGCAGGCGGTCGGCAAGATCCCGATGATGTTGCAGGATACCAAAATCGATATGTTGTCATTGTCGGGGCATAAACTGCATGCGCCCAAAGGCATCGGTGTTTTGTACCTGCGCCGCGGCACGCGGTATCGTCCGTTGTTGCGCGGCGGGCATCAGGAGCGCGGCAGGAGAGCAGGGACTGAAAACAGCGCGTCCATTGTCGGTCTCGGCAAAGCCTGCGAGTTGGCGCTGGAGTACATCGAGTATGAAAACACCAAAGTCAAAGCCATGCGCGACCGTCTGGAACAAGGCATCACCGAGCAGATCGGCCATTGTTTCGTGACCGGCGATATGTACAACCGTTTGCCGAATACTACTGACATCGCGTTTGAATATATCGAAGGCGAGTCGATTTTGATGTTGTTGAATAAAGCCGGTATCGCGGCGTCCAGCGGTTCGGCGTGTACCTCCGGCTCGTTGGAGCCTTCGCATGTGATGCGGGCTATGGATATTCCTTATACCGCCGCGCACGGCACGATCCGCTTTTCGTTCTCGCGCTATAACACGATGGCGGAAGTGGATAAAGTCCTGGAAGTGATGCCGGGGATTGTAGCGACCTTGCGCAAGTTGTCGCCGTATTGGTCGGGTGATGGGCCGGTGGCAAATCCTGAGCAGGCTTTTGCTCCGACGTATTCGTAGGGTATCAACAGTTAGAAAAATAGAACACGGATGACACAGATCAGACGGATTTAAACGGATTTTTCGCTCGTTCCCAAGCTCCAGCTTGGGAATGCAGAGTGGGAAGCTCCAGCTTCCCGAAACATAGAAAGCTACGACCGCATGGATGCAGGAGGTAGAGCAACGCAGGAGCGGTTGCCGAGAGCTTTCTGGACTGGGTTCCCAAGCAGGAGCTTGGGAACCAGCGCAAAACTTCGTGTTCTTCGCGCCTTCGTGGTGAAAAGCTTTTCTACCAACGGTGAATTATGAAAACTCAAACCCGCCAAATCATCATCGACGATACCACGCTCAGGGATGGCGAGCAATCGGCCGGAGTCGCTTTTTCGCTGGACGAAAAGCTGGCGATTGCAACGCAGCTGGCGGGCCTGGGCGTACCGGAACTGGAAATCGGCATTCCGGCAATGGGGGCGGTGGAGCGGGAAGAAATCAAGGCGATTGCGGCTTTAGACTTACCCTCGAAGCTTCTGGTCTGGTCGAGAATGCGCCGCGACGATTTACACGCTTGTTTGGGCTTGAATGTGCATAAAGTCGATTTATCCATATCGGCTTCGGATCAGCATATTCAGCACAAGCTTAAGCAAAGCCGGCAGTGGGTATTAAACACCATTACCAGCTGCGTTCAGGAAGCGCGGAGCTTGAATATGGAAGTCTGCGTCGGCATGGAAGACGCTTCGCGGGCGGATGTCGATTTCTTGATACGCATGGCCGAAACCGCGCAACGGGCCGGGGCGAGCCGGATTCGCTTTGCCGATACGGTCGGCATTATGGAACCGTTCGGCGTATTCGAAACGATCAAAAAACTGAGAGTGGCAACGGATCTGGAAATTGAAATGCATGCCCATGACGATCTAGGGCTTGCCACCGCCAATACGCTGGCAGCGGCGTTGGCGGGCGCGACTCATGTCAATACCACGGTTAACGGCTTGGGCGAACGTGCGGGCAATGCGGCATTGGAAGAAGTAGTGGTCGGCTTAAAGCAGCTATATGGCATCGACACCGGGATTAATTTGCAAAATTTTCCGGTTCTTTCCGAGCAGGTGGCACGAGCATCGGGCGATGCTATCGGCAGCCGGAAAAGCCTGATCGGCAAAAGCGTATTCAGTCATGAAGCGGGCATTCATGTCGATGGCTTGTTAAAGGACCCGAATAATTATCAGGGCGTCGATCCTGCGATTGTCGGGCGCAGCCATCAACTGGTGCTCGGTAAACATTCGGGTACGCAAGGCGTGATTCACGCTTATAAGCAAATAGGTATCGCGGTAAGCCGGATACAGGCGCAAGCGTTATTAACGCAGGTCAGGCGCTTTGTCAGTGACACGAAAAGGTCACCGAAACCCGAAGAGCTTAATCTTTTTCATCAAAATCTTTAGAGGGCGATCATCATGAACGAACATAAAGAACAGCAATTATGCGAGCCGGAAGGTAAAGAGACTTTGGAAATACCGGATCAGGACGATCATTATCCCGGTTCTTTTTTCAGGATACCCGCTCCGCCGATGCTGGGTAAAACTGGGTGGAGTTTAAATTAGTTCTGCTGGTTCCCAAGCTCCAGAGACTGTGAAAGTATTCGTTTTAGAACAAAAGCATTCACCACGAAGACACGAAGGATACGAAGTTTTCAATACATTGATTTTAAGCAGTTATTTTTCCTTCGTGATCTTCGTGCCTTCGTGGTGAATAGGTTTTTAAACTAATTTTGATAATACTTTCACAGTCTCTCCAGATTGGGAACTAGCAGAGAACGAGGGGCTCTAGCAAGCGTCGCGCTAGCGACACTTTTGTAAGATGACGCAGAGCGTCTGGAACTGCGTTCCCACGCCGGAGCGTGGGAACGATGAAATACCTCCGTATTCAACAGGAGCTAAAAATGGTTATGGCCATATCAGATAACATGAAAAGCAAAGCACAAGCGCCGCAGGGCTTTCTGGCCCAATGGCATGAAGATGTCTACTGTGTCTTTGGCCGAGACCCCGCCGCGCACAGCGTCTGGGAAATATTGCTGACCTATTCGGGCGTTCATGCGGTGTTGGTGCACCGGATCAGCCACCGTTTATGGAAAGCCAACTGGAAACTGTCCGCCAGGATTCTGGCCGCATTTGCCAGGATTATGACCAATGTCGAAATTCATCCCGGCGCCACCATCGGCAGGCGGCTGTTTATCGACCACGCGCTAGGCGTGGTGATCGGCGAGACCACAGAGATCGGCAATGACGTCACTTTGTATCATGGCGTGACGCTGGGCGGCACGACCTGGAACAAGGAAAAGCGTCATCCGACCCTGGGCAATAATGTGATGGTGGGTTCCGGGGCCAAGATTCTGGGAGCCATCACCTTAGGCAACAATGTCCGTGTCGGCGCTAACTCGGTGGTGGTTAAAGATGTGCCGCATTGCTGCACGGTGGTGGGTATTCCGGGCCGCGTCATCCAAAGCAAGGGCACGCAAATACAAAACCGGCACGGTATCGATCTGGACCACCATTTGATTCCCGATCCGGTCGGCAAGGCTATCGCCTGTTTGATCGAACGGATCGATGAGCTGGAAGCCAGCCAGGCCGAGTCGCCCAAAGTAGCGATTGAAGAAAGTTGCGATCATTGCGAAGCGGAAAACGTCTGCATTCCGAAGAAAGACAGTCCGGTAAAACTGGCGGCGAGGTTGTAAATGGATCTGTTGGATTTTGAAGCGCAAGGTTTGTATTTCGAGCAAGCGGATGTTGCCGGTGTTAAGGAATTGATTGCAACCGCGGCGGAAAATTATGCGGGTGGCGATGCCGAGTTGTCTTTATTGAAAGCTTATTTCCTTGCTCCCGAGTCGTTGAACGTACTGGTCGCATTGAACCGTTTTTATTATTACCAGCATCGGTTGGAAGAGGCTTTAAGCGCCACCGATAAAGCTTTGGCGGTGATCAGGACGACGATAGCTTTTCCAGACGATTGGCAGGATTTGCAAGCAAGCCATATCAAAGATGCCCCGGCCGATTTATTAACCCAGGTCAGGCTGTATTTGTTTACCCTGAAAGCCGTCGGATTTTTAAATATGCGCTTGGAGAACCTGGATTTGAGTCAGGCTATTTTTGAAAAGCTGGTCGAGCTGGACAGCAAGGACAGAATCGGCGCACAGGGATTATTGGAATTGGTGATCAAACGTAAAACAGATGTAGGTTGGGTGGGCGCAGCGTAACCCAATATTTTTGAACCACGATTGTTTGAGTTGTGCTGCGCAAACTCAAGAACTAACTGGAGCAAGATCATGTTGAAAAAAGAGTTAACCGATTCATTGATGACCATCATGCCCTTAGTGGCGTTTATTATTCTGGCGCTCTACCTTTTAATCCAGGATGCCTCTTCAGTCGGGCCCCTTTAATTACCGGAGAAATCCCATGAGTTTTGAAGAAGAAATGGAAGAGCTGGAATCGGCCGAAGATTTCCTGCAATATTTTCAATTGGACTATGAACCCAGCGTGGTGCATGTCAACCGCCTGCATATTTTGCAGCGTTTTCATGATTATTTACAAAAAGCTGCCGACGGCATGCCGGAAGACGAAGCGCCGAAAAAGGCTATTTACAGTAAGCTGTTGCAGCGGGCCTACCAGGATTTTGTCGAATCCGACGCGCAAACCGAAAAAGTGTTTAAAGTGTTTGCAATGGGCGAGTTGTCGCAAACGGCGTTTGTTTCTTTAAGCGATATAAAAACATGAGACCCGAGCGCTTCGACGAAGGCCGGTTCGAATTCGGCGAATCGGTCCGGGTCACCCGAAACGTCCGCAACGACGGCACTTATCCCGGTATGGATGTGGGCACCTTGCTGGTTCGGCGAGGCAGCGTCGGCAATGTCATTGAAGTCGGCACTTTCCTGCAAGACCAGGTGATTTTTACCGTACATTTCCTGAGCCAGGGACGGATGGTCGGCTGCCGTCTGGAAGAATTGATCGGCGCTGACGAACCCTGGAATCCCAGCCGGTTTGAGTTCAGGGACAAGGTGGTTTGCACGATCGATTTAGGCATACAGGGCAATATCCTGTTTACCAAAGGCACGGAAGGCGAAGTGTTCAAGGTGATCAGGGATAACGAACTGATTCAATACCATGTCGCTTTTCAGGGCAGAGTCCTGCAAGTGCCCGAGTCCGCGCTTGCCCCGGCGCATCCCGAGTCATTTAACGAACCCGAGGTTTGATATGGCTGTAATTGAAAAACCTGTTCAGCCGGCAACTTACAATTTATTAAGGGCGGCTTTAAGCTTATTCAACAGATCGCCCAATGAGTTGGCTGAAGCTGAGTTGCAGCAGGCGCAAACTCAAGCCTGGAATGAATTCAGGATTGAAAGCAGGGTGCTGAATACGCCCGAAGCGGCGGCAGTCATCATCACTGACCAGGAATTGCAGCAGGCTTATCAGGAAATTCAAGGCCGTTATCAGGACGAGGCTGCTTTTTTCAGCGACCTGGAAAAAAACCAGCTCAGCAAAGACAGTTTGCAGGCGGCATTGCATCGTCAGTGCAAGGTCAACACGGTGCTGGAGTTGGTTGCCAGCCGTGCGCCCGCTGTCAGCGACGTCGACATCGGCATTTATTACCACCTCCATGCCGATCAGTTTAATCGCCCTGAACGCCGTGAAGCCTGTCATATCTTCATCAGCATTAACCCGGAATATCCTGAAAATACCCAGGAAATGGCGTTAATACGCGCCCAGGAGCTTGCCGATAAACTGCGTAAAAAACCGCACAAATTTGCCGACTTGGCTTTAAGGCATTCCGAATGTCCGACCGCTTTGCAAGGCGGTGTTCTGGGGACGGTGTCGCGTGGTACGCTTTATCCTGAACTGGATGAGGTGCTGTTTAACTTGAAGTCCGGTGAAGTCAGTGACGCGGTCAAGTCGGAAATCGGTTTCCATGTGCTGTTGTGCAAGAGCATACTAAAGCCTGAAACCCTGTCCCTGGCTAAAGCAACACCGAAAATACGCCAGCTAATGAATGACCGCGCCCGGCGTACCTGCCAGCGCGCCTGGATAGCCGGTTTAGCCCAGCCTGAATCAGGGGAGAGCCAATAATGAGCGATAAAGAAATCAAACACTGTTCTTTTTGCGGCATAGAGCAATCCGCTACGGTGCCGTTGATTGCCGGTAGCGAGGGCACTATTTGCGGGGCTTGCGTGTTGTTAGCCAGTCAGGTCGTCAGTAACTGGAGCCGCAAAAAAGAGCTTTCCGAAATGCAGGGAACTTTGCCTATCCCTGCAAAAATCAAAGAACATCTCGACCGCTACATCATCGGCCAGCATCTGGCCAAAGAAATATTGGCGGTTGCTGTTTATAACCATTACAAGCGCCTCAAGCACGAAAGCGGCGATGTCGGTTTGGGCGAGTTTGACAAGGATGTGGAAATCGGCAAATCCAACATCCTGTTGATCGGCCCGTCCGGTACCGGGAAAACGCTGCTGGCCAGCACCCTGGCAAAAGTTGTCGGCGTGCCGTTTGTGATTGCCGATGCGACAACACTGACGCAGGCGGGTTATGTCGGCGACGATGTGGAAAATATCCTGGTCAGGTTGCTGGATGTCGCGGAAGGCAATATGACCAATGCCGAATGGGGCATCGTTTACCTGGATGAAATCGACAAGATCGCCCGAAGCCCGGAGCAGCAGACCGGAACCCGCGACGTGTCCGGCGAAGGCGTGCAACAGGCATTGCTCAGGCTGGTCGAAGGTTCTCACGTTAAGATTCCGTCCAAGGGACGCAACAAGGATGGCGAGACCACGATGGATACGCGCAATATCCTGTTTATTGCCGGCGGTTCGTTTCCGGGCCTGGAAAAGCATGTCGAAAAACGCTTGGTGCCGAGCAATTCCGCGATCGGTTTTCATGCGGAGGTGAACAATCCGGATGAGAAACCGGCATTGGAAGAGTTGTTGAATGCAACGCAGCCCAGCGACTTGCGCAAGTTCGGCTTGATCCCCGAGTTTATAGGCCGTTTTCCGGTGTTGGCCCCATTGGAGCCGCTGGATGTGGATGCATTGATCCAGGTGTTGACCGAACCTAAAAATGCGCTGGTTCGGCAGTATCAGCAACTGTTCGCCTACGAAGGCGTGGAGTTGAAATTCGAACAGGATGCGTTGGTTGAAATCGCCAAAAAAGCCATAGAACGCGAAACCGGGGCGCGCGGCTTGCGCAGCATCATGGAGCAGATATTGCGGAAAACCATGTTCGATATTCCATCCGTCGATGACGTTGAGCAATGCATTGTCGATGCCGATGTGGTTAAGGGCGAAGGCGAGATCAAGTTGATTAAAAAGGCCGAAACCAAACTCAGGCAGCAGGCTGGGTAGAGTGCGCGCCGCGCCCGTAGTTAGCGCTGGTTCCCAATCTCCAGATTGGGAACCCCGGAGGCGAAGCTCCAGCTTCGCGACTCGGGAAGCTGGAGCTTCCAAGACTGGATTCCCAAGCAGGAGCTTGGGAACCAGCCCTAAAAAACCAACAAACAACGAGAACTTTATGAAAACCGAAGACAAAATCCGCGCTCAACTGGCAGCCCAGCCGATCATCATTTACATGAAAGGCGTACCGACTAATCCGCAATGCGGGTTTTCGGCCAAAGCAGTGGGCATACTCGATGCGACCCATATCCCATACGCTTATGTGAATGTACTGGAAGCGCCTTTTATCCGTGAAAAACTGCCGAGCATTTCCCACTGGCCGACTTACCCCCAGCTGTTTGTTAATGCAGAACTGGTCGGCGGTTGCGACATTATTGAAGAGATGTCCAACAACGGCAGTTTATTACCCTTGTTAACAGCCGCCGCGCCGAAAAAAGCGGAAGCCGCAAGCGATGCATTAACCGCCGGTGAAGTTGTGCAACTGGTGCAACAAGGTATTGACGATGCCAAAGTGATAGTCGAAGGGGAGGGCTGCGATTTAACGATCACCGTGGTCAGTTCGCAATTTAACGATTTACCGATAGTAAAAAAACAGCAGTTGGTTCTGGCAACGTTAAAAGAACCGTTGGCATCCGGCAAGCTTCACGCGGTCAGCGTTAAAGCTTTTACGCCGGATGAATGGCAGGATAAACAACAGGCCAGCGGACTGCTGCAAATACAGCATTGAAACGGGATTTACATTAGGCGTAGATGTATAAGTAACGCGTCATCCTGGCGGATTCACGTCAGGCTATCCTGCCTGTCGCCCTTCGGGTCAATGCAAATCTGTTCCAGACGGATTTGTGCCGGGATCCAGAAGCCATGGACGGCAAATTCTAAATTGTGATGCAAGTCTTACTACAAGAGGGTTAGGCTGTTTAATCAGCTAATCACATCCCTGTGCTCTGGATCCCGGCAATCCCTGCCGGGATGACGGTGTAGTGGAATTTGAGAATACTAGGGAGCGTGTATAGCTAATGAGAGCGTATGTAGGTTATTAACGCGTTCTTATCTATAGGCAGTAACACAAAGCGAGGACATCATGGCTAAAGTAGGCGTTTTTTTCGGCACGGATACCGGCAATACCCGGCGGATTGCAAAAGATATTGCAACGTCATTGGGCTCGGTTGTTGCTGCCAAACCGGTCAATGTGCGCAATGCGACGGTGGAAGATATGCTGGTATACGACACCTTGATTTTAGGCACTCCCACTTATGGCGAAGGCCAATTACCGGGCCTGTCAACCGGCAATGCGACAACCAGTTGGGAGGAGTTTCTACCGACGTTGGCTGGATACGATTTTAGCGGTAAAAAAGTCGCAATTTATGGTCTGGGGAATCAGAAAAGCTATCCGGTAGAATTTGTCGATGCGATGTTCTATGTGTACGAGCAGTTCAAGCAATGCGGCGCAATTCTAATTGGCGCATGGGATACCGAGGGCTATAACTTTAAGAGCTCTAAAGCCGTCGTCGATAACCGATTTGTCGGTTTGGCATTAGACCAGGAAAACCAAAAGGAGCTGACGCCCGAAAGATTGGATACCTGGCTAAAAATGCTGGCGAAGGTTTGGGATTAATGCAGCTATCCAGATGAATTTGTCCCGAATACGTAGGGCGCGCCGACTGATCTCCGAAGGCGCGCACGGCGCGCGCTACTGCATCTATCGCGTGTCGATTGAAAGGTGATAACGATGATAGAAGAATTAGCGGTCGTAGTGAAAATAGAAAACCATCAGGTCTGGGTCGAAAGCGGACAAAACAGCGCGTGCGGCGGTTGCCTGCAAAAAGCATCGTGCTCAACCAACGCAATCGGCAGCGTTCTGAAGAAAAAATCGGTGCCCGTGGATTGCGATATTCAACTGAAAACCGGCGATCAAGTCATGGTCGCCATCGATGAAAACCTGCTGCTGCGCGCCTCCCTGTTATTGTATCTGATGCCGTTAATAGCGCTGTTTTCAGGCGCTGGCATGGCCGACTGGTTGCTCGCGGATAATGCCCTGTACGCAGACTTATGGGTTGCCGGCAGCGCCGTACTGAGTTTTTTGGTTTCGCTGTGGATAATCAACAAAGCGCAAAGCCTGCTGATACTGAACTATTACGCCCGGCCCGTCGTAGTCAGGAAGATTTAACTTTTCTGCCGATATGAATGTTTGGGCAATCAACAAAGATATTCCGCTTAAGCTCCTGCTGTTGGAACTGGTGCATCGTTACGGCGAAAATACGCTGGCACTGAATAATCAAGTGCAGCATTTTCAGGCTATCGATCTCTGCACGGTTAGCGAACCGAATATTTCAGCCTATATCTACACCTTCGGCCAGAGCGCAGGCCGCTATGGCATAGACCTGAAATATCCGATTTCCGCGCATAATATTGTCGGGGAAAATGAAGACCTGACTTTGGATCAAATAATAGAGATCATTTCTACCCATCTATTTTCTTAAACCCTACCCATTATGAATCAAGAACAACAAACCGGATTTCGCTATTTTGTCAGTTACAGCGGCATCAAACTCCCGCTAAAGCTGGTCAATGAAATTACCGAAGACAGCTTAAACAACCGGAACACCTATTACCGCAGTTGTTTTGACGCCCAGGGCAGGATGCTGCTTTGCCAGAAAATTGTTTATGGCGAGGTTGAATCCGAACACCAGTATCAATATTACGATGACGGCGTTTTAAAATCGGCGCAGATAACTGAGGATGATGAAGTCAGGGAGATTTATTTTAACGAGTCGGGGGAGATGGTGTGATTTGATCAGCATTACTTGGTCTGGGCTTGTTGTCGCCAGTAAGCCATGAGACAACAACCCTTATATTAAGCTCACGTTAGAGACAAATATCTAAATAACTCATCATACCCCCGCCGGGAAGCGGGTATCCAGTGCCATGGATGGTAAGCTATGCACGTCCTGTAGTTTGGATTCCGGCAGTCCCTGCCGGAACGACGGTCTTCCCATAGACGTACAGATTGATGTTATGCAGTTAGTCGGATTTATACTGATTTAACGTTAAGGTGTCGCTAGCGCGACGGTTATTTGAATCGGGTTATCGCACCCGAAGGCGAGTTACTTTCTTTTGCTTCGCCAAAAGAAAGTAACCAAAGAAAAGGCGACCCGGTTGCCGCTTGCGTCCTGCGCTCCTCGCTTTTATCGAGGGTCAGCAGAAGGGGCTCCTG
>JBAQYH010000812.1:0-10467 GCA_049299935.1 Methylobacter sp.
CTCTCATCGTTATACACAAGTGTCTGCGGTAGACCGTCATTCCGGCAGGGATTGCCGGAATCCACGACTGCACGGATGCAGGAGGTAGAGCAACGCAGGAGCGGTTGCCGAGAGCACAGGGATGTGAACGGTTGATTTTATTGAGCAATTCCCTATGGCGTACTTACTGCCAGTTTCGGTATTGCCATCCATGGCTTCTGGATCCCGGCAATCCCTGCCGGGATGACGTGCTTTTGAAGACTTGTGTATAACGATGAGCGCGCTGCGTGGGAACGCAGTTAAAGGCGCGCTGCGCCGCGAGTTTAGCGCGACAAACAGGACAAAAAACTATCTGCGCGTAACATCAGTCCTTAATTAAAATGCTTGGCGCGGAACTAACCGGTGCCGCACAACTACGCTTTCCGCCGATAGTTCGTTGTCATGACCAAGCTCCATTCTCCGTCATCGCCCAGCAAGTATGAGCTCTGTACGCGATGGTAGTCGCTTGAAAACTCAATCACGTCTTTGTAAGTTGCCAGCCTCCCCTCCTCCGCGCAGTTTGGGCCTTCGGTATTGAGCGTCAGCACTTTCCCTTCCGCATCCAACGTCCCTTCGTACAGCCATAGATGGGACATCATCGAACCTACCCAAGTGCCCACGTACTTTTGTTTCTGCGGATCATAACCAAGCGTCATCACCATGGTCGCCATGCCGCAGCCGGGTATCTCGCACTCGCTTTCGGACAGCATCCAAAGACCTCCCAGCGAGCGCACGCATTCCGCCCCCTTGAAATTCTCAGACGGCTTATCGGCTCCCATAGAGCACTCGGTTTCATACATCCATTCGCCAACGAACTGTTGCAACCATTCGTGTTCTTTTTGCGGTTCGGTTTTCATCGGTATTCTCCTGTATCTTGATTATTAATGGTTAACTGCATCGGGCTCCATGTAGATAAGCTCCCAAATATGCCCCTCCAAATCCTGGAATCCATGTCCATACATAAAACCGTGGTCTTGCGCCTGGTTATAAGTTGTCCCACCGGCAGCGACTGCCTTGCGGACCATTTCATCGACTTGTTCCCGGCTCTCGGTCGTTAAGCACACCAGAACCTCCGTGTATTTCGTGGCATCGCAGACTTCTTTGGGCGTAAAAATCTTGAACTTGGCCTCGGTCAAAAGCATGACGAAAATGTCTTCGGCCACAATCATGCAGCTGGCGGTCTCGTCAGTAAATTGGGGATTAAATGTGAAGCCGAGCTGAGTAAAAAACGCTATAGACTTATTGAGGTTTTTTACCGGTAGATTGACGAAAATTTTAGTAGCCATGTTTTCCCCTTCTTAAAGTAGATTGCACAATGGCGTATCGACAACACCGCGCTGACGCCCGCTATCGCCGGCAGTTTAAAGCGGCGCGATGCAGCGTCTTGTCAGGCTCGGCCTTTAGCGGCGTAGCTGATCATCAGGCTCTGGTAGATCGGCGTGTGGTCGCAAAGGAGCTTGCCAAAGCCCTGGATGTCGTTGCGCCAGTCGCGGTGCAATTCGGAACCCACAGCGAACCAATCCAGCAGTTGCACCCCTGCGCTCGCCATCCGAAGCCAGGCGGATTCACGGCTGGCTTGGCTGAATGTGCCGGACGCATCGGTAACGACGAACACCTCGTAGCCCGCCTCCAACGCGGAAAGCGCGGGGAACGCCACGCAGACCTCGGTCACGATGCCGGCGATGATCAGCTGATTGCGCCCGGTGTCTTTCACCGCCTTGACGAAATCCTCGTTGTCCCAGGCGTTGATCTGGCCGGGGCGGGCGATGAACGGGGCATTGGGGAACATCTCTTTCAGCTCGGGCACGATGGGGCCGTTCGGCCCTTCCTCGAAACTGGTGGTGAGGATAGTCGGCAGATTGAAGAACTTCGCCATATCGGCCAAGGCCAGAATGCTGTTCTTAAATTCGCTGGGCGAATAGTCTTGCACCAACGCAGTCAGGCCGGATTGGTGGTCCACGAAGAGAACTGCCGCGTCTTCCTTGGAAATGCGGTGATACTTGTAGGTGTTATTCATGATGTAACCTCTCTTTCACGATTTCGATGTGGTCATATATGCTATCCAGCCTTGTTGTATCTTCTCATTGTGCGTTTCAATTTTCCGCGCTGCCAATAAACCGATAAATTGCCGCGCCGAGCAAGGCACCAATGATCGGCGCCAGCCAAAATAACCAGAGCTGCGCAAGAGCCCAGTCGCCAACGAAGACGGCGACCCCCGTACTGCGAGCAGGATTTACGGAGGTATTGGTTACCGGAATGCTGATCAGGTGAATCAGGGTAAGACAAAGACCGATAGCGATAGGCGCCATTCCCTGAGGCGCACGTTTATCAGTCGCGCCGAGAATGACGAGCAGGAACATCATCGTCATAACAACTTCAGAGACCAGAGCCGCAAGCAAGGAATAACCTCCAGGCGAATGGGCTTCATAGCCATTGGAAGCGAAGCCCGTTGAGACGTCGAATCCGGCCTTGCCGCTGGCGATAACATAAAGAACGCCTCCCGCAACAACAGCGCCCAACACTTGAGCAACGATATAAGGCAGCAACTTGTTTGCCGGGAAACGGCCACCGGCCCATAGTCCTACAGAAACCGCCGGATTGAGATGGCAACCGGAGATATGTCCGATTGCATAGGCCATAGTGAGTACGGTTAAACCAAACGCCAGCGCAACCCCGAGCAAGCCGATGCCAACATCAGGAAACGCTGCTGCCAACACTGCGCTGCCGCATCCACCAAGAACCAGCCAGAATGTACCCAAAAACTCCGCGACATATATTTTCATAAGCTTATTCCTTGTCTGCGTTTGACAATGATGCTTAACAAATGATTGTTTGGTTTATAGCAAGATTCGGGCTGAATGCACAATTGGTATAAGAACCTATATGCGTTGGCTCATATGCTAAGGATAGTGAACGGGCATGGTCGATGTTAAATACGACTACTACCTTTCTAAGCTGCCTGTACGGCAGTGAACGAGATGAAAGCCTCGCGTTCCGCGATTCATTGGGCGACTTCCCTAATAATGATGTGCGTTCGCGCTACATCGCCCTCTTGAATAAATAAGGCCGACTTGACTGACCGCCATCGTTCCCACGCTCCGGCGCTCATCGTTATACACAAGTCTTTAAGAGCACGTCATCCCGGCAGGGATTGCCGGGATCCACGACTGCACGGATGCAGGAGGTCGAGCAATGCATGGAGCAATTGCCGAGAAGCCATGGATGGCGATACCGAAACAGATAGCAATTATCACCATGAGATTACTCAATAAAATCAAGTGCTCACGTCTCTGTGCCCTGGATCCCGGCAATCCCTGCCGGGATGACGGTGTCACCCAGACACTTGTGTATAACGGTGAGCGCTTCGGCATGAAAATGCCGTTATGGACGCTCCAGCGTCCCGTATACAAATGCTTCGGCTATGGCTTAGCCCCCGCAACGCTGGAGCGTTGCTGCCTGCATTCCCACGCCGGAGCGTGGGAACGATGAAGCTGCCTGTGCGGCAGTGAACGGGCCGGATACTACCGGTTCCATTGCGCCTGTTTTCTAAGCTGCCTGTGCGGCAGTGAACCCTGATACGTTGGAGGTTCCGCCTGCACTGGATTTCTAAGCTGCCTGTGCGGCAGTGAACTGCAATTTTATCCAAGATAAAACTAATGCATCAATAGCTTAGGTGTATTTCCCCGTTTTTACCATCGAAAAATACACCAACCCTAATCTATTGATTTAAATATACTTTTAAAGATACTGACCAACCAATGGTCAAAAAATGGGGATGCTGCTTTGCCTGCTTAATCCATAAGCGTTAAAACCTAAACCTGCGTTGCCAAGTTCCGGCAATCCCTGCCGGGATGACGGTGTAGCGCAGACACTTGTGTATAAAGGTGAGCGCGCCGCATTGGGAATGCAGTTAAAGGCGCGTAGCGCCGTGAGTTAAGCGCATCCGCACTACATCAAGACAGCGCGACAAACAACTATCTGTGCATAACATCAGTCAAAAGGGCTTTTCATTTCATTATGAAGCCAACGTTCCAAGACTTTGACCACATAAGCTTCTTCAGCCTGAGTAAGCGCGCGGCCTTTCGGAATCTTATGCCATTTTTCCAGGCAACTGCGGCAGCAACAGGCTGTTGCATGCTGCGCCACAAAAAC
This sequence comes from Methylobacter sp., assembly GCA_049299935.1. Classification (GTDB taxonomy): domain Bacteria; phylum Pseudomonadota; class Gammaproteobacteria; order Methylococcales; family Methylomonadaceae; genus Methylobacter_A. Next base: position 4,171 of record JBAQYH010000812.1, read on the forward strand.
CGGATGGCCCCGGAAAGGCGTTTGTTTGCCGTCATTTTTAGGCTCAGCCGGCGCCAGGCGTTTTGCGATAAAGTCCCCGGCATGAACGATAACCGTCGGCAATCCTTTAGCATGCAGATAAACAGTATCTTTGCCTTGGAGGTGGAATTTGCTGCGGAAAGCCGACTTTGAGAGTGCCTCAAAGAGTTGATCCAAGTCTCTCATTAGGGTGCGTTATAAATCTGTTGAGTACTGTTCCATTATGGGCGGATGTCTTATTATGAATCAACTTCTGAATCCTGATTGAGGGTCGCTGATGACATGAATACCCATGAACAAAGGCATCGCAGCATCCATCTGAATGACAAAGCATTATTCAGCGGCGGACCATTGCTGCGTTTGCGTGAGGCGGTTTATGAACTAGGCTGGCTGCTTAATCGCGGGTATGCGCGGCATTCGGCTATTCAGCTGGTAGGCGACCACCATCAGTTTACGACACGCCAACGCCTGGCAATTTCCAGGGCCGCCTGTTCCGATACCAACCGGGAGTTAAGAAAGTCCAAATGCCTCCCGGTTGAACTAATCAAAGACCGGCAATTGGTTATCGACGGGTTTAATCTGATTATTTCCGTCGAAACGGCTATGGCGGGAGGCTTATTACTGCGTTGCTGCGATGGTTGCATACGGGATATTGCCAGTATTCATGGGACTTATCGACAGGTGCATGAAACCCGGCAGGCGATTGAGCTGATTGGTAATGCGCTGCAAGCCTTTCCCCCCGCGGGCGTGTTGTGGCTGTTTGATAAGCCCGTTTCCAACAGCGGACGGCTTGCTGAGATGGTGCGGGATATTGCCGAGACCCATCGCTGGAACTGGCAGGCCGCGTTAATTGAAAACCCGGATCAGGCCATTCGGGATAGTCATAAGATCGCTATTACCTCCGATTCGGCGGTACTGGACGGGGAAGTTCAATGGGTAAACCTGGGTGATTACCTGGTAACAAAGTATTTTCATGTGGCTTGGTTGATTGATTTTTCAGATGTTTTGAATGAGCCTGAATAAACATTTGGCTCGCCATTGCAGTTAAAAACGGATGCTTAGGCTGACAGGTCGATTTGGGTTCCCAACTGATCTTTATTGCCGTTTTGGCTGTCCTGGTTTTTTTGCAACAACTCGGCCTGTGCCTGCGCAGCCATTGCCGTTGCACTGGCTGCAACTTGTATATCCTGGCCGGAGGGTTCGGCTGGAGCCAGGGCGGCTCTCCTGATGGTGTCGGCTTTTCGTAGCGATGCGGCCGGGTCGCCGGGAACCGAAGAGGTGTCTATGTTGACTTCGCCGCCAATGGCGTACCGAACGCCATCGGGACCTTGCTGGTAGCTAAAACTTGCGCCGCCCATGGCAATGCCGCCTGCCGCAGCCAGATGCGCCGCCTCATGCGCCTTGACTTCCGCGTCTCTTTGCTTAAGTTCGCTGACGACTTTCAGGTCGGCTTCGGAAAGCTCTCCGTTTTTTTTGTCGCCCGTTGATTTGGAATCGGCAGGCTTTAATGCGCCTTGTTTGACTTCCTGGTTTAGATCGTTTGCTGAGGCAAACGGCTGCCGCTGAGAATAATCAGTTTGCGGAACGGCGAGTCTATTGCTGGATACGGAAGAAATCATGAGGCACCTTCACATTAGATAATGTGCCTTTTAAGTCTAATCAACAATCAGCCAACCGTCCATGGATAAAATTAAAAACCGGCAAATTAACGTATAATGCCGCATTTTATCCAATACGGTTAAGCCGTTCGCGGTGAGCTTGTCGAACCATGAACGGCTTAACTTAATCGCATTGCTCATTTATCCGGCTGTTTTTGATGTCCACCCCCGATCTTTTCAAGCAACTCACCCATCAATTAACGCATTGTCTTAATCAGGACAGGCACATATTAAAGAGGCAGCTAGACCGCTGCCGCAGCAAAAAATCAGTTGACGAATTAACCGCGCTGGCGGGCCGTATTGAAAGGTCTGTTGCCGCCAGGAACAAACGCCTTGCCGGCATTCCTGCCCTCACCTTCCCTGATTTGCCGGTCACCGGCAAAAAAGACGACATCGCCAAGCTAATACAGGAAAACCAGGTGCTGATTGTTTGCGGCGAAACCGGCTCCGGCAAGACGACTCAGCTGCCCAAGATTTGCCTGTCGCTAGGCCGGGGCGCGGCGGGGTTTATCGGCCATACCCAGCCCCGGCGGATTGCCGCGCGCACGGTTGCCGACCGTATCGCCGAAGAGCTCGGCGAACCGATCGGCAAATCGGTCGGTTACAAAATCCGCTTTAACGATAAAACCCACGCGGATTCATTGGTTAAACTGATGACCGACGGTATCTTGCTGGCCGAATCGCAAAACGATCCTTACCTGAACCAGTACGACACCATCATCATCGATGAGGCGCATGAGCGCAGTTTGAACATCGATTTTTTGATCGGTTACATGAAATGGCTGTTGCCCAAGCGGCCCGATTTAAAGCTGATCATCACTTCGGCAACTATCGATACGCAACGCTTTTCCGATCATTTCAACAAGGCGCCGATTATCGAAGTTTCCGGGCGCACTTATCCGGTGGACGTGCGTTACCGTCCAATCGTTCCGAAGGAGGAAGCGGACGGCGAAAAAGCGACGGACGAAACCGGTGACGAACTGCAAAACGCGATACTCGATGCGGTTGACGAGCTGTACCGGGATTTGCGCGGCGACATCCTGATTTTTCTCAGCGGCGAGCGGGAAATCAGGGAAACGACCGATTCCTTAAAAAAACATCACCCGACCCAATATGAAATCCTGCCGCTGTATTCGAAACTCAGCGTCAGCGAGCAGGAGCGGGTATTCAAGCCCAAGGGCGGAAAAATCCGCATCGTGCTGGCGACCAACGTCGCGGAAACCTCGTTGACGGTTCCCGGAATTCGTTGCGTGATCGATACCGGCCACGCGCGGATCAGCCGCTACAGCCATCGCAGTAAAATCCAGCGCTTGCCGATTGAACGTATCTCGCAATCTTCCGCCAATCAAAGGGCCGGACGGTGCGGCCGTGTCGCCGAGGGCATTTGCATCCGGCTGTATTCGCATGACGATTATTTAGCCAGACCGGAGTTTACCGAGCCGGAAATCATGCGCACCAACTTGTCTGCGGTTATTTTGCAGATGATCTCGTTGAATCTTGGCGATATTGAGGACTTCCCGTTCATTGAGCCGCCCGAAGACAAGATGATCCGTGACGGCAAAACCGCGCTGCATGAAGTCAACGCGCTGGACAAGTCGGGCAAACTGACCGAAGTCGGCAAGCAGCTGGCTAAATTCCCGACCGACCCGAAGCTTGCCCGGATGCTGATTGCCGCCGCGCACGAGCATTGCCTGACCGAAGTTGCGATTATCGTTTCTGCGTTAAGCGTGCAAGACCCGAGGGAAAAACCGGCCGACAAGATGGCCCAGGCCGATCAGAAACACGCGGCGTTTCGTCATCCCGAGTCCGATTTTTTAACGCTGTTAAATGTCTGGAATACCTATGAGGAGAAGAAAAAACAGCTGTCCAACAACAAACTGCGCAAATACTGCACCGATAACTTCCTGTCTTATATGCGGATGCGCGAGTGGTTCGATATCCATGCGCAAATCATGCAGGTGGTTAAAGGCGACTTGAAAATGACCCCGAACACCGATGAACCGGGGTATGAAAAAATCCATCGCGCCCTGTTGCCGGGCCTGCTGTCCAATATCGGTTTTCGCCATGAGCAATACGAATATCTCGGCGCGCGCGGCCTGAAGTTTTTCATCTTCCCCGGTTCCGGCCTGCATAAGCTCAAGCCCAAATGGATCATGGCCGCGGAGCAGGTCGAAACCAGCAAGGTTTATGCGCGCAATGTCGCCCGGATCGAGCCGGAATGGATAGAGCAATGCGCCGAGCATCTGGTCAAGCACAACTATTACGATCCGCATTGGGAGAAAAAAGGCGCGCGTTGCATGGTGTCTTCACGGACTTTGCTGTACGGCTTAACGCTGCAAGCCGGGCGTAAGATTCCCTATGACCATGTCGATGCCAAAGCCGCCAGGGAGATTTTTATCCGTTCGGCGCTGGTCGATTACGATTACCACAGCAACGCGCCGTTTTATGTCGCCAACCAGAAATTGCTCGAAGAAGTGGGCATGATCCAGCATAAAGGCCGCCGGGTCGATCTGGTCGAGGATGAACAATGGCTGTACCAGTTCTACGACAGCAAACTACCGCCCGAGGTCGTCAGCGGCGTTACGCTGGATACCTGGCGAAAAACAGCCGAACGCGCCAACCCTAAAATCCTGTTTTTAACCAAGGAGGATTTAACGCGTGAGCAGGAGCAAGACTATGTCAATGAGTGGGATTTCCCGGACAGCAAGAAGATCGGCAACCTGACCATCCCGCTGCAATACCGGTTCGAGCCCGGCCATGATGAAGACGGCGTGACCGCGATTATCCCTGTGCATCAGTTAAACCAAGTCTCGCAAACGGCATTCGACTGGCTGGTGCCGGGTTTGTTGGAGGAAAAGTGCATCGCGCTAATTAAAGCCCTGCCCAAGAACATCAGGAAGCACTTTGTGCCGGTGCCTGAGACCGTCAAACAATGTCTTGAAATCGAGCCGGACTTTAAAGGCGCGTTGCAGGAATGGCTGGGCAACCGCTTAAGAAAACTGACCGGCGAGGCGATTCCGCTCAATGCCTGGAATACCGAGACCTTGACCGATCACTTGAAGATGAATTTCAGGGTTGTAGACGATCAAGGCCAACTGCTGGATTACGGCCGCGACCTGAAAAAATTGCAGCTCAAGCATACCGCCAAAGCCGGAGACAGCTTCGACCAGATCGCCGCCGACGAGCTGAACTACACCGGCTGCATCGGTTGGACATTCGACGACCTGCCGGAGACTTACCAGTTTATCCAGAAGGGCCAATCCTTTGTCGGATTTCCCGCGATCATCGACGAAGGCGATGCGGTCGGCGTGCGTATTTTTGATACCGAGCAAAAAGCCGCGTTACAGCATCAGGCCGGGTTAATGCGCCTGTTCCAATTGCAACTGCGTAAGGAATGCACCTATGTGAGCAAAAACATGCCGAAGTCGGCGGCGGCTGAACTGGCCTACAACCGTTTGCCGAAACATCCGCTGATCGGTAGCGACGCGGAAGTATCGTTTAAAGACGATATGCTCTATTTGATCCTGCACAGCGTATTTGTCGAAGGCCGAACCATTCGTAGCCAGCAGGCGTTTGAGCAAAGCTTACAGCAGAATAAGTCCGGGTTGATCAGCGCCGCCAATGACGCCGGAAAAATCGCGTTGGAAATCATGGAGCTGTACGGCGCCATCAAAACTCAGCTGGGCCGTTTCAATGCGAATGACCCGCTGGCTAAAGACATTAACGAACAGTTGGACTTGCTGATTTATGCCGGGTTCATCCGCAACACGCCTTACCAGCAGCTTAAAGCCATCCCGCGTTATTTGAAGGCCGTGCAATACCGGCTGGAAAAGCGGGATAACACGCTGCAAAAAGTCCAAGAAGCCAGCCGTTATGCGACCCGTTTTTGGAAAGACGTGGAGAAGAAAGCCAAAAAAGACAAGGTTATCCCGGAACAAGACCCGTATCGTTGGATGCTTGAGGAATTTAGGGTATCGTTGTTTGCGCAGCAGCTTAAGACGGCTTATCCGGTTTCGGTAAAGCGGATGGATAAGGCTTGGGATGAGAGAGGGTAAAGCTTGTGTTGCACGCGTCCAATCGGCATTGTGCATAACCGGAGTGGGATTATAATGCGGTAACGTTTGTAATTATTTATCCTTCAGTGATGATAATCCAATAAAGATAAAGGTGACAAAATGACAACTTTATGCGACCCGGAATTATTAAATGAAGCCCAGCGCTTAGGCCTTCATCATACTAAGAAAGAAACTTTAAATAGCGCTTTGCAAGCTTATATTGAAAAATGCAAACGTAAGGCGGTACTTGAAGCATTCGGGAGTTTTGATTTTGATGAAACTTACGATTACAAAAAAGCACGTGAGAAACGCTGATGATTTTTGTCGATACCTCGGTTTGGTCATTGGCTTTTCGGCGTTTAAACTCCGCGATACAGATAAAATAGGTTTTACAATTACACGAGTTAATTTCACAAGATGCACCGTTGGCGGTAACGGGAATAGTGATGCAGGAGTTGTTGTCAGGTTTGCGCGAGGAGGCGCAGTTTAAACGTTTACAAGGGTTGTTGGCTAATTTTCCTCTGGTTCTTGCAAGTCAAGCGCATCATGTTTTAGCAGCCCAGATT
>JBAQYH010000813.1:0-5812 GCA_049299935.1 Methylobacter sp.
TTAAGCATATTCGCGCTGTTCCAGCGTATCGGGTGCGGTGAAGAATTTTTTAAATTGCGGCATAAAGCTGACCGTAATCGGTATCGAATAAAAACAATACATCGCCGCCGCCTCGCCGGTTGACACGCCGAATACCCACTGCGGCATAAACAACGTCATAATCGCCATAACGAAATGATACGAAGCGATACGCCAGTTATCTTTCCAGACAAAACCGCTGACTGCCAAACCAAACAACGATCCCCACGTAACCAGCAGGCCAAACGCGCTGGAGATGTGGTAACCGATATGGTATTTGCCCATAAACAGGCACGAAATCATATTGCCGATAAAATTCGGCGCAATTTCGAATAGCTGCCATTCTTTGGGTAAAAAGCTGAAAACCAGGAACGACGAACTGAGGATTACACCGGTAATCGTCGCCTTTTTCAACGCGGTTTTGTCCGACGAATACGTCGCCAACGCCGGCATAATCGCAAATGCCTGCAAGCTGATATGGTAAACCGACAGCTCGCTTAAGAATTGATTCGTGCCATAACCGCACTGATCCGCAACCGGATAGGCGAAATACTGAATAAATTCCATCAAGGAAAAATGAAAAATGGCGTAAAACCTTGCAACCCGAACCCAAAAAGGCTCGCTTTTATCCAGCAAAGTCACAGTCGATGCGGCCAGTCCAGCCAGCCCCAGGCCAAGAGACATATCAGCACTAAAACACATAAATTATTCCGTAAGTTTTTATTATTAGAAAAATCGCGCTAAAAAATTACCTTTATATTTTTTCGCAGCCATTTTTTATTTTACCCAATTGGCAGAGTCATGACCACCTTGACTGATCCGAGAACAATTATTTTGATTCTGAATCGTTGCGGGGTTGCAGCGGCGTAGAGTGTTGATGGCGATAAGCTTATATTGAATCCAGTTGCCGCATGAAGCATTAGCAATACGGGCTGTTTGCTACAGATTTCGCCTCGGTGCATTAAGTTGAGCAAATTGTTAGTCATAAATAGTTCGTTGATAAGCTGTATAATTTCCACACTGATAATCACTCGGCAATCCCATGAAACTATTGATACGCAATCTCTCCCGCACCACCACAGAAGAAGAACTTCGGGCTATGTTCGAAGCTCACGGCGCAGTGCAGTCCTGCACCTTGGTAATAGACAAAGAGACCGGCATCTCCAAAGGTTTTGGCTTTGTCGAAATGCCCAAGCCAGGCGAAGCCAAGGCGGCGGTGAATACCCTCAACGGCAAGGATGTGGCCGGCAGCAAAATCCGTGTTAAAAAAGCCGAGTAGAGCTGCTATATTCATTATCGGCTGAGTTCACCCTGATAGATAGGTGGCGGTTATAGGGTTAACCATAAAGCCGTTAACCTGCCCTTCGCAGCTATGCTATTGTGCGCCTTACCGCGCTGTCATATTTATTTGGCACAAGCATTTAATTAACCTACAGAATAAGGAATAAACATGGCCGATATTCAATTAAACCTTATCAATCAATCTAATGATATAAATAACAGCGATATTGTGATATTTCAAAAGAATACTGCCACTGATGTAAATACTCAATCCATTGCCTGGACAGTTGTTAAAAACCTAGGTAACGGCGACAACCATCCGTTTGCCTATCCAATGGAATTTGCAATAGGCGCAAAAGATGCTGAAGGCAAGTATTTACCGCAAATCTTTACGGAAAACGGCAATGCTCACGAGGTAGTCATGGCTTGTTCATGCCATGTTTTGCAAACAGCTCCTACACCAGCCGCCAATCCAACCGAAGTAGAAGTATGGAACAACCTGGAATTAGGTTCCATAGACGCCCAGATTTATCGCGACGGTAAATTGTTGGCTTCCGCTGCAAATGTGCCTCCCGGCTCGAAAGCGAATTTCCAATTTCAGCCGACATTATTCATCAATGCAATGCCTCAGGTGGAGCAAGGTTCGGTGATGAACCCCAGCGTTACCGTGCAACAACCAACCGAACTGGATCTAACAGGCATCTCCAGTGCCGACATTATAATTACAGGCGGCGGTACAGGCCCAAACGCCACCGCATTTAAATTCGCTCTCGCCAACGTTAGTTACGAAGCCTGCTAGGCCGCGACATCTTTTTGTTACCTCAAGCTGCGGCGTCCATGATTTGCACCCTTTCAAACTTGCTAGTTTTTTATCGAGTGAATATACTAGCCGCGTATAACTTGCTTTAGGTATTCATGGACTATCGTCCGCAGAATTGAAACGGGAAGTTGGTGAGTTCGCTTAAAGATAGCAAACAAAGCCCGCGCTGCCCCCGCAACGGTAAACAAGTAAAAGGCTAGTAAACGCCACTGTGTCATGCATGGGAAGGCGCTAGCCTTGGAAGTTCAAGACTTTCAACTTGTAAGCCCGGAGACCGGCCTGAAGTGATAATCGAATTTGTGCGCGGAGGGCGCCCAGATGGATTGCTCTCCTTCGCGTCCGTCCTGCACTTTCTCCCCGTACAGATTATTTTCGCCGGCAACGTTACCGGCTTTGCTGTCTCTTTACCCAGGAGAAAACACATGTCATCAACGCCTGTTTTGCTCGATAACGCTCAAACATCAACCCGCTCTGAAGTCTTAAAAGACAGAATCCTGCCCGCCATGCTGGCCGGTTTTCTTGGCTTGGGACTGCTGTATGCCGCTGGTTTCGCTGAAACCGCACAACTGCATAACGCTGCTCATGACGGACGACATTCCGCCAGTTTTCCGTGCCATTAATGTTTAATCTGACCACCTTCAGGGAGCTGGTTATTGCGGCTCTCTGGACGGGTTTGCTGGCGGGTTTGTTATTAACCGCCGTTCAACAAATTCAAGTCATCCCGACTCTGCTCCAGGCTGAAGTATACGAAGAAGCGGCGGCCGTTGCCAATACGGAAAACAGCCACGAACACCACGATTGGCAGCCTGAAAACGGTTGGGAACGGACGTTTTTTACCGCAGTGGCCAATATCAGCCTGGGCGTGGGTTTTGCCCTGATGATTGGGGCGATCATGTGTTTACGCGGCCGCCCCGGCAGCTGGCGCATGGGGTTGTTGTGGGGACTGGCCGGTTACCTGACCTTTTTCGTTGCTCCGTCGTTAGGATTGCCGCCGGAAGTTCCCGGTACCGAAGCTGCCAAACTGGCGGATCGGCAAAGCTGGTGGCTGATAACGGTGCTTGATACCGGCTTCGGCCTGTCTCTGCTGGCTTTTGCCAAAACCAAAACCTATAAGTTTTTCGGTGCGGTGCTGCTCGCAGCGCCGCATTTAATCAGTGCGCCGCAGCCGGACGTTCACAGCAGCGCCGCGCCTGCCGAATTAGCGCAATCTTTTATAGTCGCCACCGTTTTTGCCAACGCGGTCTTTTGGCTGGCTATCGGCGGTTTGATGGGGCAGTTTTACAAAAAAGAATCATGAGAACCCACAACAAACACGTATTGATGTGTACAGGCCCGCGCTGTTCCGGAAACAACGAAGCAATGTTTCAGCAGCTGGGGCAAAAAATCGATGCCAAACCTCAGCTTAAAATAAAACGCACCCGCTCAAACTGTTTTGCGGTCTGCAAAAACGGGCCGATCCTGGTCGTTTATCCCGAAGGCGTCTGGTATTCCTGTAGCAATGAGTCCGTGTTGGAGCGCATCGTCAGCGAACACCTGGAAAATGACATCGAAGTCAGCGAGCACGTGTTTCATCGTTTAGGTAGCGGCGATGTCTAATATAGCCTTGCTGACCCATGCACCCAACGACCTGATGGTGCTGCAAAGCGCCTTGGCGCAAACGCCGGAAAATTTCCCGGAAGTCACCGGCATCAACTTGCAGGCATTGGAAAGCGATGCGCAAATGGCCGAATTGCTTGAGCATCAGCTGGCCTCGGCAAATATCATCGTGTTGCGCGTATTGGGCCGTCTCGGCAGCGTGCCCGGCTTTGCCGATCTGCTGCGTCACGCCAAAAACCAAGGATTACACTTAATCGCGATCAGCGGCACCGGCGAACCTGACCCGGAATTAGCCGCCGCATCCACGGTATCTTCCGACGTACTGCATCAGGTACAGGCTTATTTCCAGGCGGGCGGCAGCGTCAATATGGCGCAATTGCTGCGCTATCTTTCCGATCATTTTTTACTGACCGGTTTCGGTTTCGAACCGGCCGTCGATTTGCCAGAACACGGCATTTATCATCCCGACCTACCCCAAGATGCAGGCATAGACGACTGGCTTGCCTTGCGAACGCAAGATCAAGCAAGCGTTGGTATCGTGTTTTACCGCGCCCACTGGATGAGCGGCAACACACGCTTTATCGATGCTTTAGTTGACGCCTTGGAAAAACAAGGGCTGAACGTACTGCCCGTGTTCACCTCGTCATTACGCGCAGGTCATAACGATGATGCTATGCCGACAGCACTACGCTATTTCAGCGGCGAACAAGGCGCTTATATCGACGTGCTGATCAACACCACCGCATTTGCAATGGGCGAAATTACCCCTGGCGGCGCCACGCCCGCAGGCTGGTCGGTGTCCGTGCTGGAGCGCCTCAATGTGCCGGTGCTGCAAGCCATCACCAGCGGCATGATGCTGCATCAATGGGAGCAATCGGCGCGCGGCCTCAATCCGCTGGATGCGGCAATGAACGTGGTATTGCCGGAATTCGACGGGCGCATCATCACCGTACCGCTGTCGTTCAAGGCAAAAGCCTCCGGCCTGTCGAACGAACTGATCGAATACGAACCGGTGCAGGATCGTGTCGTACGTATCGCCCAAATCGCCTCGCGCTTTGCACGGCTTAAACGCCTGGACAATGCCGACAAGCGCATCGCCTTCGTGTTCACTAACTCCAACAGCAAGGCCTCGCAAATCGGCAATGCGGTCGGTTTGGATGCACCGGCGTCACTGATGCGGATTCTGCAAGCCATGCAAGCCGCCGGTTACAATATCGGCGAGCTGCCGGACCAATGCGCCGGGAGCGCATTGGGATGCGAAAGCGCCCGAAGGGTGAAGCACAAGGATGTGCTTCATCAAAGCGGCACGGCATTGATCCACGAACTGATCGACCGTTGCGCTTACGACAATACCTATCTGACCAGCGAACAGCTAGCCCATGCGGTCGGCCGCGTATCGGCGACGCAATATCAAGCATGGTTTGACGACCTGCCCGTTGAAATGCAGGACAAGATGACCGCGCAATGGGGAGCCGCGCCTGGCGAGGCTTATGTGCATGACGGCCATATCTCATTGGCAGGCCTGGAACTGGGCAACTGCTTCGTGGCATTGCAGCCGCCGCGCGGTTACGGCATGGATCCCGACGCGATATACCACCAGCCCGACCTGCCGCCCACCCACCATTATTATGCGCTGTATCGTTGGCTGCGCGACGAATGGAAAGCCGATGCGATAGTGCATGTCGGCAAGCACGGCACGCTCGAATGGCTGCCGGGCAAAGGCGTGGGCTTGTCGGAAAACTGTTTCCCCGATGCGCTGCTGGCCGATATGCCGTTGTTTTACCCGTTCATCATCAACGATCCCGGCGAAGGCGCGCAGGCCAAACGCCGCGCCCATGCGGTCGTCGTCGACCACCTGACGCCGCCGATGACCACCGCCGACACTTACGGCGCATTGGCGCAATTGACTCAATTGGTCGATGAATATTATCAGGTGGAAGTGCTCGATCCGGCGAAGTTGCCGCTGTTGCAGCAGCAAATCTGGGAGCTGGTCAAAGAAACCAACCTGGATGCCGACTTGCAAGCCCGGCTGTTGCATCATGATCATGACCATGACCATGACCACGATGACGACCATCATGGACATCATCGCCATGC
>JBAQYH010000814.1:0-5046 GCA_049299935.1 Methylobacter sp.
GACCCTGGCGCTATCTTGCAGGGGTTCGCCCCGGCCCAGCTGCGTATCCCTTGGCGATAGAAATAATGCGCTGCCGCCGAAGTGGCTCATGCCTGATTCGAATGAAATGCGGGTGCGCGTCGACGACTTTTCAAAAATCATCGCCAACACTTGGCCTTTTAACGGTTGGTAATCAGGGTCGCGGTTAATTTTCAGCACGATAGCCCTGTTGATCAAGCGACGGAATTCGTCGCCGGATAAGTCAAGCAGGCTGATGAAATGTCTAGGATTCATAGGTTGTGTCCGTATGCTTATGAATAAGAGTCGATAAAGTTTCTACGAGTTGAGCGATTTGTTGATCATCAATGATGAATGGCGGCAGTAAACGAACGGTCTTCTCGCTAGTGACATTAATCAACAAGTTATTTTGCAACGCTGCCTGCACTAACTCAGTGCATGGGCTATCGAGTTCGATGCCGATCATCATGCCTTTGTGACGAATATCGACAACATGGGCATTACCGCGCAATTGTTCTTTAAACGCCGAACAAATCGCATCGCCTTTTTGCGCAGCCTGGTCGATCAGGTGTTCAGCGTCCAGTGTCGCCAATACCGCCAAAGCCGCACTACAGGCTAACGGATTGCCGCCAAAAGTGGAGCCGTGATTGCCGGCGGTTAATACCTTGGCTGCTTTGCCTCGGGCAAGACAAGCACCGATCGGTACGCCGTTACCCAAAGCCTTGGCCAGGGTGCATACATCGGGCAATATCGCATTGTGCTGGAAGGCGAGAAACTTGCCGGTACGCCCTATTCCGGTCTGGATTTCGTCAAGCATCATCAACAGATTATGCTTATCGCACAAGCTGCGTATCTGGTTAAGATAATCGGCGGCGGGAATATTGACACCGCCCTCCCCTTGTATCGGTTCAACCAAAACGGCGACGACATTCTTATGCTGCTGGGCAACTTGTTCGATGGCATTGATGTCGTTGTAAGGTACGCGGATAAATCCTTCAACCAGCGGTGCAAAGCCTTGTTGGATTTTAGTGTTGCCGGTGGCGCTCAGCGTCGCCAGTGTGCGGCCATGAAAACTTTTTTCCATGACGATAATCGCCGGATTTTCTATGCCTTGCTCGTGGCCGTATTTGCGTGCCAATTTGATCGCAGCTTCATTGGCTTCAGCACCGGAATTGCAAAAAAACACGTTATCCATGCCGCTTTTTTCGATCAGCTTGTCAGCCAACTGCTCCTGAACGGCGATGCCGTACAGGTTCGAGGTATGCACCAGTTTTTCACTTTGCTTGCAGATGGCCTGATGCACGGCAGGATGGGCATGCCCCAGGCTGCACACAGCGATGCCGGATACCGCATCCAGGTAGCGATTATTGTTTTGATCAAACAACCATGCACCCTCGCCCCGTTCGAAGGTAATCGGTAAGCGTCCATAGGTCGGCATAATGTGGCTGGTCATTGCTTCCATCTATAAAAATAAGGAATAAATAGGCTGCAAACTGCTAGCCATTAAAAAAATGCTCGATTATAGGTTCCAAATTAGTCTCAGGCAAGCGCTAATAACCCTAGGTAATATACAAAAAACCAATTTATCCACGAAAGACACGAAAAGCACGAAAATCCCACGACATGATTCTTTCGGTTGTTTTTTCGTGTCTTTCGTGCTTTTCGTGGACAAATCGCCGTTTAAGTTAATCGCCCAGCCAGTTTTGCGGTATTAGATATTCCTCATAAAGCGCGGCTTCTGCGCTGCCGGGCTCGGGTTGCCAGTTGTATTTCCAATGGGCTACCGGCGGCATGGACATTAAGATCGACTCGGTGCGCCCGCCGGATTGCAGGCCAAACAAGGTGCCGCGATCATAAACCAGGTTAAATTCAACATAACGCCCCCGGCGGTAAAGCTGGAAGTCACGCTCCCTATCGCCATAAGGCGTGTCCTTGCGTTTTTGTATGATAGGCAGATAAGCATCAATATAATGATTGCCGACGCTTTGCATGAAAGCGAAAGACTTATCAAAACCCCACTCGTTCAAATCATCAAAAAACAGCCCGCCGACGCCGCGGGTTTCATTTCTGTGTTTGAGGAAAAAATATTCGTCGCACCATTTTTTATAAGCCGGATAAATGTCATCGCCGAACGGCTGGCAAGCGGCGCGGGCGGTTTGATGCCAGTGTATGACATCCTCTTTAAACGGATAAAACGGCGTCAAATCAAAACCGCCGCCGAACCACCAGATACTCGGCTCGCCCGGTTTTTCCGCGATTAAAAACCGCACGTTGGCGTGCGATGTCGGCACGTAAGGATTATTGGGATGAATGACCAACGACACGCCCATCGCCTGAAACTGCCGATCCGCAAGTTCAGGGCGCTTGGCCGTTGCAGATGGAGGCAGCTTAAAACCGGACACATGCGAAAAATTAACGCCGCCCTGCTCGATAACCTGACCACTAGCCAATACACGGGTTCTGCCGCCGCCACCTTCAGCCCTGTCCCAAAGGTCTTCAATAAAGCGGGCTTCAGGCTCTACAGATTCCAGCGCTGCACAGATTTGATCTTGCAGGTCAAGCAGATAATTTTTTACTTGGGTGATGTTGTCGATATTCATGTATTGTGGTTGGGGTTGTGTTTAAGATGCCAGTCCAGAACCGCAATAATATCATCCCTTTAATTTAAAATATCAGCCAAAGCACACCTACTTCTTTATAGAGCGAACGATGAGTGTTATTTTCAGCAATACCACGCAGGATTTAGGTAGAATGTTATTTCAATAATCGGTTTGGTTACTAAAAATGACGCAAATAAAAAAATCGGAAAACAATGCAGGAAAAATACAAGACTATTGTAGAAATAACCGATAGCTTTGCTAAGGATAATCTAAATATTGAGCATTAAACTTACCCCCTGAAACATAAAACCGAGAGCCCGGCGATGTTAAAAATTCAAACTTTCAAATCAACAGGATTTATCCTGGCAACGCTTACAGTGCTATTCCTTGGCAACATACAAGCTGCTTCAGCCCAAGAGAAAACCAGCCTGAATAGAACTGTTCTGTTAGAAAAAAAACTGGAACTTCCCAGTCCGAATATTAATACCAAGGTGATACGGGTCGCGTTTCCGCCTGCGTTTAAAACGCCTTGGCATACCCACGAAGGACCGGGGCCTCGCTACGTGGTCAAGGGCACATTAAAAGTCGTCGAGCATGGCAAAACCGGCACCTACACTGCCGGTGAAGTTTTCTGGGAATCGGGCGAACTGATGTCGGTAGAAAACGTCGGCGACGATGCTGCGGAACTGATTATTTTTGAACTAGCGCAGGATAAGTAAATCATCCATTGGCGGCCGACTATCGAAAATCGGCCGCCATCATAAAAAGCGGCCTTATGCCCTGCCCTACACCACCCTATTTAATTTGATGCGCATACCTCTGGCCTATATCAGCGTTATTTTACTTTGGGCGACGACGCCGCTGGCTATCAAATGGAGCGGCGAAGGACCGGGGTTTCTGTTCGGGGTGACCGGGCGAATGACGATCGGTTTGGCCTGTATATTATTGATGCTGGCGCTATCGAAACAACGCCTGCTCTGGCATCGTAAAGCAATACAGACTTATCTGGCCGTGGCCGTGCAAATTTACGGGTCGATGCTGGCGGTCTATTGGGCGGCGCAATTTATCCCTTCCGGCTGGATTTCGGTGATATTCGGTCTTTTGCCGTTGATGACCGCTTTATTGGCCGCAATCTGGTTAGGGGAACGTAGCCTGACGCCGGGCAAACTGCTGGCCTATGTTATGGGCATTAGCGGTTTGTGGATCATGTTCGGCTCGGCACTGCAATTGGGTCATGATGCAGTACTGGGCATCATCGGCGTCCTGGTGGCGACATTTTTGCAGGCCGTCAGTTCGGTTTGGGTCAAGCGCATTGACGGAAAAATACCGGCTTTATCCCAAGTTACGGGCGGCCTGTTGCTGTCTCTGCCGGTTTACCTGATTACCTGGGCAACATTTGACGGCCATTGGCCGACTGAAATTTCACCTGTCAGCCTTGCATCCATCATCTATCTGGGCGCAATAGCCACAACGTTTGGCTTTGTGCTTTATTACTATTTGCTGATTCACCAAAGCGCTACCCGAGTGTCACTGGTCACCTTGGTTTCGCCGATCATGGCCCTGCTGCTGGGTCATGCGGTTAATCATGAACCGCTGACCATGAAAGTGGCAACAGGCACGCTACTGATACTCGGCGCATTGCTGGTACATGAGTTTTTTGGCCGGTTAAGCGGTTTAAAACAAGAAGAACTTCCACCTGCACCATAGATCCAAGGTGGCTGCTTTTGAGCATCGGCTTTTTTCTTTGCCAGGCCGCCTAGCGCGGAGCGATGTTGCCGTTTTCATCCGAGAAGATTATTTCCACGCGCCGATTCATTTGGCGGCTGGCGGCCGTCTCATTGCCGGCAACCGGAAACGCGTCAGCATAACCGCGTGCACTGATGCGCTCGCAACCGATCCCCATGACGTTTAAAGTCGTTTGCACGGCACCGGCGCGGCGTTCGGAAAGCGCCTGCTTGACACGGCTACTGCCAATGCTGTCGGAGTGGCCTTCGACCGACACCTTGTACTGCGAATATTTTTTAAGGAAATCCGCCAACTTTTGCACATGCCGCAGACTGCCGGATTCCAACTGCGCCTTGTTAGGGCGAAACAAGGCATCGCCTAAAGTGATCATTACCCCGCGTTCGGTTTTCTTGGCATTTAATGCCTTGAGCCGCATTTCCTGTTGAGCAATCAACGCCCGGCTGCGCTTGGTATTGGCGACGGCAACGACCAGCTCAGCCGTTTGCCGGTCAGCGGTTTGTTGCGCGATAGCCGCCTTCTGTCCGGCCGCTTCAAGCCGGATGACAGCGCGTTTGGCGGCGGCATTGACGGCCGCTAATTCAGCTGTTTTCCGTTTGGCGGTTTCTTCTGCGATTGCCGTTTGCTGGTTCGCTATGTAGGCCAGATGGTCAACGGTGCCGTCGTTTTCGCCTTCGCTGAAAGCATGATCCGCCTTGTGCAGAGA
>JBAQYH010000815.1:0-7852 GCA_049299935.1 Methylobacter sp.
GAAGCTCCAGCTTCCCGACTCGCGAAGCTGGAGCTTCGCTAACTGGGTTCCCAAGCAGGAACTTGGGAACCAGCGCACTTTAATTTATGCCTAGCTTATTTATTTTAACTTTACAGGCACGATCCAATCCGATGGCGCGAGGCATGCAGCATCCTTGCAGGCCTGGGCGCGGACGAGCAGACGGAGATTTTCTGCGTTGCCCGGAAGCGTCACCTTCACCGGAATGCTCACTTTCCCTTCATAAACGTTGATGTCACCCAGTGGTGTAGCCATGGTGTGCGCCTCTGGATACACAGGCTCCACTTCTGCCTTGCCGGAGTCCTCGCGCACGTCAACAGAAGTGGAAATCAGAAAATCGAGACTTGCAGGATTCGCATTGATATGCCAGCCCTGGGCAATGTCCAGCAGCGCCGTAACAATGAGGCTATTGCCCTCGCGCTTCGGTTCCGACGCACTGACTTTCATATACGCTTTGGTTACCATTGCCTCCCGCAGGGTAACCGCCTCATCCTGCTGCACGGCCTTCGCTGCCGGTGCCACATGATTCAGCCTAAGCAACGCATGCACCATATGCGTATAGGCCCTCGGATTCTCGGTGATGGCCTGCCCGAAGGCAATAAGCAGCGCTTCGGCCTGTTGTTTCCATTCTGCATCGCCGGTGATTTCATAAAGATCGAGCAAGGCCTGAGCCATTACCGCGTTACCGGAGGGAATGGCCGAGTCCACGGCATTTTTCATACGCACCAGCAGCTGCTCGCTGCCATCGGTGAAATAGTACCCGCCATGTTTCTCATCCCAAAACAGCTGCTTGGCCTTCGCCGCCAGTTCCTTGGCTGCTTGCAGGCAGCTGTCCTCTTTGGCCGCGCGATAGGTGGACACCAGCCCCTGAATCATGAAGGCATAATCCTCAAAATAGGCGGCTATCTCGGCCTTGCCGTCCCGCCATGTGCGATACAGCGACCCGTCTTGTTTCCGCAGACTGGACAGAATGGAATCGGCTGAACGGCGGGCGGCATCGGTATATTCCGGCTTCCCCATGCGCAGACCGGCGCGGGCGAACGCGTCTATCATCAAGCCGTTCCAGGACGTGATGATTTTGTTGTCGAGATGCGGTTTGTTGCGCTTGTCCCGCGATTCCCGTAACGCGGTCATCACGGCCTGCTGTTTCTTAACCGCATCCTCGTAAGACAGTCCTTCCGCCATCGCACTCCCCGAAAGCGGCTGAATCAGATACAGCACCCTGCCGTCCACATGCTTGTGTCCGGGAATCTTAGGTATCTCTGCCAGTCCGTAATGTTGCACAAGCCATGCGTAGGCATCCGTATCCAGGCCATCATGCAGCTCCTCATCCGTCCAGGCGTAATAAGCGCCTTCCACGGCGTCGGTCTCGGCATCTAGCGCAGAGTAGAAGCCACCGTCCTTGTGCGTCATCTGCCGCAATGTGAAATCGAAAATCCCTTCGGCGACGGCACGGTCATCGGCCTTGTTGGAAAGCGCGTAAAGCTCCGTGTAGGCACGCCCCAGCAGCGCCTGGTTGTAGAGCATCTTCTCAAAATGCGGGATGTGCCACTGCGCATCGGTGGCGTAGCGATGGAACCCGCCGCCGACATGGTCGTGTATGCCTCCCTCTGCCATTTTCTCCAGCGTGCCGCGCGCCATCTCCAGGCACGTGTTGTTGTCGGCCAGGCGGTAGGCCTCGAGCAGGAACAGCAGTGCGTCCTCATTCGGAAACTTCGGAGCCTGATAAAACCCGCCCAGCCGGTTGTCGTAGTAATCGCTGAAATGGCTGATCAGCGCCTCCACCAGCCAGCTGCCGGGAAGCGAGCTGCTTTGAGCGTTGTTTTCCTGCTGTTTGATCTGGACGATGGAGCTGGCCAGCCGCTCGGCCTGCGCTTTAAGGGGTACCTGATCCTGCGTCCATACGTAGTGGATCTGCTGAATGAGCGACGAGAAAGCCGCCGGCGGGAAATAGGTGCCTGCGTAAAACGGCTTGAGATCGGGCGTGACGAATACGTTGTTCGGCCAGCCGCCGCTGTGCGTCATCAGCTGGGTGGCCGTCATGTAGAGATCATCCACATCCGGGCGCTGCTCCCGGTCGATCTTGATGCTGACGATAGACTCGTTCATCAATCTGGCGATTTCGGGATTCTCGAAGATCTCGCGTTCCATCACATGGCACCAGTAGCAGGTGGAATAGCCGATGGAAAGCAGAATCGGCTTGTTTTCCTTCCTCGCCTTGGCAAAAGCTTCCTCGCCCCAGGGATACCAGTCAACCGGGTTATGCGCGTGTTGAAGCAGATACGGGCTGCTCGAATCAATAAGCCTGTTTGCAGAGGCATGCGTCGAAAGAGAAAAAGTCAAAATCCCTCCAAATTAGAGCCGGTGTATTTTCCAAGATTAAAGATTCTAATGGAATAACTCAGGTAGCTTGTCGTCAAACAGCAAGGCCGAAGCTTCGCAAGCAGAGACATTGTTTTTCCGGCAGGTTCAAAGATAGCACGGACACTGCTAAAGGCTCATCCATGAAAGCTAAGTAGAACTTCGCCAGGGAATTTATAACTCCTGAATAAAATCAATAATATTCGTATCACTACTTATGCAAATAAAATAGGTATGCCTACTTATTGTATAAATCATTTTTTTTATCTAGCCTGTATTGAATCCTTCCATTCCAACTATTGATTTTTTTGTATCTTTCAGCGAATCGGAAAATCGCTGAGAGCTGGCTCCCTCTCCTGTTGGAGAGGGTTGGGGAGAGGAGATTTAAATAAGCAAAATACCTTTTCGATCCCCCTCGCCTTACCCTCTCACGCAGGAAAGGGATGTTGGGTTTCACGCTGATACACCACCGTGCTAATTATTATTTCATCCACGAAAAACACGAAGGACACGAAAGTTTTCAAAGATATACTAGTCTGAAGGTCATCACCCAAAGGGTGAATAGACAAACCAATACAACATAATGATTTATTTCGTGTTGCCTAAAGCGCCTACTTTTGGCTTTCGTGGACTAGCTGCGGTTTTTAGGATTATTCGGCCATATGAAATATCCGATGCCATGCGGGAGTACAAAGCCATGGGTAAAAACGTAACTCAGAAGCTGGTCGAAAGCCACGTGGTCGAAGGCCGCATGATACCCGGTGAAAAGATTGGCTTAAAAATCGATCAAACACTCACCCAGGATGCGACAGGCACGCTGGTCATGCTGGAATTCGAGGCAATCGGCATTCCGCGCGTACGAACCGAACTTTCCGTCCAATATGTAGATCACAACCTCTTACAGGAAGATTTTAAAAACGCCGACGACCATCTGTTTTTGCGTAGTGCGTGCAAGAAGTTCGGCCTTTGGTACAGCCGCCCCGGTAACGGCGTGAGTCATCCCGTGCATATGGAGCGCTTCGGCGTGCCGGGAAAAACCTTGTTAGGCTCGGACAGCCATACCTGCGCGGCCGGCTCATTGGGAATGCTGGCAATCGGTGCGGGCGGACTGGAAGTGGCGATGGCGATGGCGGGGGAACCGTTTTACCTGGAAATGCCGAAAATAGGGGGCGTCAAACTGGTCGGGGAAATGCCCGATTGGGTAAGCGCCAAGGACGTGATTTTGGAAATGCTGCGCAGGCACGATGTGGACGGCGGGTTTGGCAAGATCGTCGAATATTACGGCCCCGGATTGAGATGCCTGAGCGCCATGGACCGGCATGTGATTGCCAACATGGGGGCCGAACTGGGCGTCACCACGACGGTTTTTCCATCGGACGATGCGGTCATGACGTTCCTCAAAAGCCAGGGGCGCGAGCAAGCTTTTCGGGAAATTCTCGCGGACCCGGATGCGGAATACGACGAATACGAGGAAATCAACCTGTCGGAGCTGGAACCCCTGATTGCGCTGCCCAGTAGTCCGGGTAACGTGGTGCCGGTGCGCGAGGTGGCGGGCCGGGAAATCTACCAGTCCTATATCGGGTCATCCGCCAATCCGGGGCTGCGGGACTTTGCGATCGCGGCCATGATCGTCGACGGCAAACAGGCGCACGACCGCGTTTCATTCGACGTGAACCCCACGTCCCGGCAGATATTGGAGAACATGACGGCATCCGGCATACTGGGAAAACTGATCCATGCAGGTGCCCGTCTCCACCAAGCCGGTTGCGGCGGCTGTATCGGCATGGGACAGGCTCCGGCTACAGGCCGCATTAGCCTGCGCACCGTTCCCCGAAATTTCCCAGGCCGCTCGGGCACCAAAGAAGACCAGGTGTATTTGTGCAGCCCGGAAACCGCCGCCGCCTCGGCCCTGACCGGCGTGATCACCGATCCGCGAACGCTGGGCATGGCCTACCCTCGTTTCATCGAGCCCAAGACCATACTCCTCAATACCGAGATGCTGGTCGCTCCCGCACAGGAAGGCGAACAGTATGACCTGGACAAAGGCCCCAACATCAAACCGCTGCCGCAGTTAGAGCCATTGCCCGATAATATCGAAGGGCCGGTGTTATTGAAAGTGGGGGATGACATTTCCACGGATGAAATTCTGCCGGCCGGAGCCAAGGTGCTGCCTTTTCGCAGCAATATCCCGGCAATCAGCCGATTTGTTTTCAGCCCGGTCGATGAGACCTACTCCGAAAGAGCAATGGGCTACCAGAAACAGGGCTCGTTCGTTGTCGGCGGCAGCAATTACGGACAGGGTTCGAGCCGCGAACACGCGGCCTTAGCTCCCCGCTATTTGGGAGTCAAAGCAGTCATCGCCAAAAGCTTTGCCAGAATACATTTACAGAATCTAAGCAACTTCGGTATTTTGCCGTTGATATTTATCAATCCCGATGATTGGAACAAGATTAACCAAGGCGACCGGCTTTCCATTCCCGATGTGCGCAATGCCATTCGCCAGGGAAATAGAGTCAAGGTGATCAACCTGACCAAGAACGAGACCTATGACACCGAGCATCGGATGACGCAATACCAGGTGAAAATGGTGCTGGCGGGTAGCCTGATCAATTTGGTTAAGCAAAAAGCGTCGTAACTACTCAGCAAATCGAGAATCGCGGAGTGGGATGTTGTGCTTCGCGCTAAATAGTTACAAGCTGACATTACGCACGGTCTAGAACCGTCGTGAAAAAGATAGATCGCAGTCAGGAAATATCTTGTTCCGTGTCTGGAAATATCCGCCGTAGGGTGTGCCGTGCGCACCTTGGGAGCTAAGGAACAAGCTTAAGTAATGACCATGAAAGGCTGAAGACTTCAATTCTCCATGGTTTAAAAATAAAACCGGCTTACGTTATTTCATGCTCATTGCTGGCTTGACTATGACTGCCGACTTACGAATGACCGGCAACCCAGCGCGGGACGTTCGCGCCTAACATACAGAAATACCAGCGTGAGTGAGACTTCGGAAGTCGAGTTTCATAGACTTAACCGGCCAGGGTCGGATAGTCTGTATAACCCTGCGCTCCGGCCGTATAGAACGTGTTGGGATCGGGGGCATTCAACGGCGCGTTTTGGCGCATGCGGTCAACCAAATCAGGGTTCGCGATAAAAGCTCTACCCATGGCGATCAGGTCCGCGTGGCCTTCTATCAGCGCTTGCTCTGCGCTTTCACTATCGAATCCGCCGGCGAGAATGAACGGCCCGTTGAACGCGGCCCGAAGATCGGCCTTCAGCGTTGCCGGGACAGGCGGCGCGCCCATAGCCGAATGGTCCAGAACGTGAACGTACATGAGGCCGAGCGCGGAGAGTTCCTTCACGAGCGCCACGTACTGTTCGTCCACACCGGGAAACGCGCCGGTACCGTTGAACACGCCGTAGGGCGACAAGCGGATGCCGACGCGTTCAGCGCCGATCTCCTGCGCGGCAGCGCGGGCGACCTCGAGCACGAGCCGGTTGCGCTCTTCGCCTGTGCCGCCATAGCCATCGGTTCGGCGGTTGACGTTGGCGTTCAGGAATTGCTCGAGCAAGTAACCGTTGGCGGCGTGCAGCTCGATTCCGTCAAAGCCGGCTTCGATCGCAAGGCGTGCCGCAGCCGCGTACTCGTGAATTACAGCCTCGATGTCAGCTTCGGTCATCTCACGCGGCGGCGTATGCGGCTGGCTACCTTGGGTATCCGTCCACATCTCGCCTGGGCATGTTTCGGATGAAGGTCCAAGCACTTCGGCTCCTGCCGGCAAATTTGCCATGTGACTTACACGACCGGTATGCATGAGCTGCACGACGATCTTGCCGCCCTTGGCGTGGACTGCGTCCGTCACCAGTTTCCAGCCTTGCACTTGGGCTTCATTAAAGAGGCCTGGGATCCGCGCGTAGCCCAAGCCATTCGGCGACGGCGAGGTCCCCTCGGTGATGATGAGGCCTGCGCTTGCACGCTGGGCGTAGTACGTAGCCATCAGGCTGTTCGGTGTGTTGTTGTCGACCGCGCGACTGCGCGTGAGCGGCGACATCACCGCACGATTGTTAAGTTTGGTGGCACGCAAAGAAAAAGTGTCGAATAGCATTTTGGTTGTCCTTAAAAAAAATTGCGGTTGGCGATATCAGGGATCAAGAGAATCTGACGAATGAGCTCAGCGCGCGTCGAGCTGTAGATCTTTCCGAACCCCAGCATCCAATACGCCGACAGGTGCATATTTGCGCAGGAATTGCAGAAAGTAGGCGCGCCTGCCGGCTGTGTATCGGAGTCTCGGACGAGCCGCGTTTGCCGCTTTCAGCACGGTCTCGGCCACAACGCTCGGTTCGTCGCCAGATGCGACCTTTTGCGGCAATAAATTGCCCAAGGCCGCACGAATCTCGCGATAGTCATCGAGCTCGGTGTCGGGCTGCTGGAAGTTCGCGTCGAATCGTGTCTTTGTGTACGCCGGCTCGATGACCGAGACCCTGATGCCCAGCGTGCGCAGCTCATGATCAAGCGATTCCGAATAACCTTCTACCGCGTGCTTGGTCGCTGCATAGAGCGCCCCGTATGGCATCGGCAAGAAACCCAGCACTGAGCCGATATTGATGATGCGGCCGCTGCCTTGAAGCCGCATATGCGGTAACACGGCGCGGGTCATTCGGATAATCCCGTAGAAGTTCGTATCGAAAATGGATTGGGCCTGTTCAACCGAGCTCTCTTCCGCTCCGGCGGGGGCGAGACCGAATCCGGCGTTGTTCACCAGCAGGTCGATGCGCCCCTCTCTTTGCATGACTTCACTAACCGCGGCTTCGACCGATTCATCACGGGCCACGTCCAGGGCCAGCATCTCGAAAGATGGATTGTCCGCCTGGATGCCCTGTCTGCTGGTGCCATAAACCTTATAACCCGCCATGGCCAGCCGCGTGGCGATAGCTTCGCCAATGCCTGACGAGGCGCCCGTAACCAATGCTATTTTGTTGTTCGTCATGTCTTTTCTCTCTATTTTCATCGGAATACCTTTCTGTGGTGATGGGTGGTGATTTTCGCTCATTGAACTAATTATATATGATGATCGTCATATTTGATTTTAAAAAAAAGGGCCGCCCGGCCGCCTGCGGCGTTAGCTATCGTCAGCGGGAACGAGGTGTTTCAGTGCCGCCTCGCGTAGCGCGTCGGAAAGCTTGGGATCGTCGACGGCCCGCGCCAGCAGCAACGTGCCGACCATCGTGGCCACGGTAACCAGCGCGTGCTCGTGCGCCCCCGGCTGCCCCCAATCGGGCGACTGCCGGGCAACGAGATCGATCGTCTCCTTGATGCGGCGCGTGGCTACGCGTCGCACCTCGGGCGCTTGGCGGGGCATCTCCGAACCGAGAGCGACCAGTGGACAGCCCGTCTCGGCGTCTTCGACGTGCTCTTTCGAGAGGTAGGCGCGCAGCAGCGTCTGCAACGCCTGCTCCGGTGGCGCGGCGGCGACAATGC
>JBAQYH010000816.1:0-1888 GCA_049299935.1 Methylobacter sp.
GCGTTTAAGTCCCCGCCGTTTTGCCCAAGCAACAGCCTCGGCAAGCAATTTTGCGCCGGTCCCCTGATTGCGGAAATCGGCAGTTACCACCAAATCCTCAAGCAAGCCCACTTCGCCGCCTTCCGCTGTAGAAATCAGGATTTGTATGCTGCACATGCCGCACAGCTTTTTATCGTCACGCGACTCAGCCACCAGGATGCAGGCCTGCTCGCATTTGAGCAGCAGCTGTAATCCCCTCGCCTGTTTGTCCTGGTCAAAATCAAAATCGGCTTCAATAGCAAACAAGGCTTTTAAAAACTCAACCAATTGGGGGACATCGCCGGGTTTTGCAGTTCGTATGTTAATCATTTTTTAACTCAGTACGTTGGGTAACTATTCAGCATATAGTCAATAGAACACGGATGCAGGAGCAATTGCCAAGACACGAAGAAGACGAAGTTTTATTTCTTCGTGTTCTTCGTGTCTTCGTGGTGAATAAAAAGCTTTGTCCGGCTTAGGTTGATGTTACTACAGCAACTCAGCTACGGTATTTTTTAAACCATTCCTTAACAACCGGCCAGCCGCGTGTCAGCCATAGTTCCGTGGCAAAAGCCGCCGCTTGTTTACCCTGCCTTGCCAGCGCCTTGAGATAAAACCACGCCTTGTCGGCAATGGACGCTTCAGGGCTGTCGCGCCATTGCAAATACCGCGAGCCGAAGCCGTCGATAAACACCGGTTTAAACAGCCACATTTCCAGGATAGCCGTTACCCACATGAATAGGAATGAAACGCCCATGCCCATACCGGCAAAAATAACCAGCCACGCAAACATCGGGTGAATCTTGGTCAGCCACCATGACAATATATCGGCTATCAAAAATGCATAGGGCATGCCGATCGCAATGCACTTATATTGCGTTGTCGTGGTCTCCGCAAAACTAAAGATAAGCCCCACGAACATGAAGATAAAACTGATCCCGAATAAATGGATATGCGAGATACGGGTTAACGAGGCGAAGGTAGCGCCGGTGTCCTGTTCGGTTAAGGCTTTTAACGGCTCAAGCTTGGAAAAATCAGGTATGCCGGACGCTTCCTTGTTATGGCACATCACACAACGGCTCTCAATAATTTTGTCGATGCCGTCATCCTTATAATCATCGGCATCCGCGCCGTCCCTGACCCATTCCATGATCTTAAAGCGCTCCAGTTCCGGTGCGTTATCCTTCATTGAGCCGTTCAGTTTCTGCTCCAACACCGTGCCGGAACGGTTGCCGTAATAACTGTAAACAATGTCGTCAATCGACAAGCCGAACTTGCCGTCCGCCATGCCGTGGGTAAACAAAATCTGGATTAATGCGAAAAGATAGCCTATGCCGACCGTGCACAAATAGCCGGTGAACAAGACCTTGATCGGGGTATCGTGATCTTTTAGAGGGGTATATTTTGTTGTCATAATCTCGATTGATAATTTGTTGTGTTAAAGGTTCAACCCGAACCCATGAGTTTTACAGTCGTTAATATACGAATTACGTAAACGTAAGGTAACTATTCAGCGTATCTTGCGCTAGTTGCGCTGGTTCCCAAGCTCAGGCTTGGGAACCCAGTTAGCGAAGCTCCAGCTTCGCGAACCGGGAAGCTGGAGCTTCCAAGACTGCATTCCCAAGCTGGAGCTTGGGAACGAGCGAAACCAGCGAATCCGAATTACGCAAGCGTAAGCAAGATTATAAGCCGCCTTGATGACGCGGTTATTAATGTTTTATTGTAACTATTCAGCATATAGAAAATGGAACACGGATGACACAGATAGGACGGATTTACACGGATTTTTAGTCCGAACCCAGTTTGTTTGCGTTTTTAAATCAGTGTTTATCCGTTTAATCCGCGTCATCCGTGTTCTATTGAGCATACG
>JBAQYH010000817.1:0-2042 GCA_049299935.1 Methylobacter sp.
CCCTACGGCTAAGCGTAAGGAGATGGCAAAGGAATATGCCATCTCAACAAGGAAGCGAATAAAACCGGCCAAAGCCGCTTCGACAGGCGGAGTCGAGGTGATCAAGTCCAAGAGGTGGGTGTCGGCAAAGCCGGAAAGAGCGGCTTTGGCAATTCTCCGATTCGCTATTGAAGGACCGATTTGGGCAGGAATGAAATGGATGACTTCCTGTCTTTTTTTAAGGTTTACAGGCTGTTTCCAGCGCACGATTTTTTACCAATGAATAAGGGGTCAATTATGCTTTTACATCGAATTGCTTTAGTGAGCTTCACTTTTGCGCAAGCAGTCAAATCCAGTGGCTGTGCCGTGAAGTACGCAGGTTAAGGGGAGAATCAACATGAAAGTCACTATTCATATTTGGGATTTGCCGCTCAGGCTGTTTCATTGGCTGCTGGCAGTTGCGGTCGCCGCCGCTTATATCACCGCCAAAATCGGCGGTTCGCTGATTGACTGGCATGGCCGCATCGGCATCTTCATTCTGGGTTTGCTGGTTTTTCGCATTCTCTGGGGCTTCGTCGGCTCGACGCATGCCCGGTTCTTAACTTTTTTTCCTACCCTGCCGCGGATGGTTGCTTACCTTAGAGGCCGTTGGCAAGGTATCGGCCATAACCCGTTGGGCGCATTGTCGGTGTTCGCGCTGCTGGCTGTGGTAGCTGCGCAGGTCGGCACCGGCTTGTTTGCTAACGACGATATTGCCTTTGTCGGGCCGTTGTTCGGCTTTGTCGATAAATCCGTAAGCGACCGGTTGACCGGTTTGCACAATACGATATTCGACCTGTTGGTCGCATTTATCGTACTGCATGTTGTCGCGATCGTTTTTTACCGCTGGGTTAAAAAGACCAATCTCGTCGGCCCGATGCTGACCGGAAAAAAACAGGTGCCCAAAGCGCTGGCGGCATCGGTGCTCGGCAGCCCTGTCAGGGGAGTCGGGGCAATCGGCCTTATTTTATCGTTGATTATCTCCTGCACCGTGGTGTGGGGCGTCGCCGGCGGCATAGCGTATTTACATCCGGTCGAAAGCTATCAGCAAACGGCACAAGCCGATCCGGGTTTTTAAACCACTAAAATTTTTATAACACACAGGAACTGAAAACAATGAACAGAAAAATTGCGCTTACCTTACTGCTTACCGCTTCCACCACGGCGGCCATAGCGGGGCCGATTGAAGAACAGATACGGTTTCGCCAATCGGCCTATTCTTTTGCAGCCTGGAATGTCGGCAAAATCAAAAGCCAGGTCGTGGATCATCCCGAAACCTTTAACAAAGACGCTGTCGCAGCGGCGGCCAATGCGATTGCCGCGGTTGCTAATTCCGGATTGGGTGCACTGTATGGGGAAGGCACAGACCAGGGCATCGGCTGGAAACAAACCCGGCTCAAGCCTGAGTTTTTCCAGAAAAAAGCGGAAGTGACGACAGCGGCCAACACCTTTAACGAAGCCGCAAACGAATTGGCGAAAGTCGCGGCGACTGGAGACATCAACGCGATCAAGGTTCAGTTTGGCAAAGTGGGCGAGTCTTGCAAAGGCTGCCATGACCTGACGCGTATCAAGGAATAAGAATCTACCGTTTATATCCGATTCTTTATTCACCACGAAGACACGAAGATCACGAAGGAAAACTAATTGTTTAAACTCAATGTATTGAAAACTTCGTGTCCTCGGCAATTGCTCCTGCATTGCTCTACCTCCTGTATCCATACAGTCGTTCGTGCCTTCGTGGTGAATGCTTTCGCTTTTTGTTCTAAAACGAATACTTTCACAGTCTCTGGAGCTTGGGAACTAGCGCAAACTATACCGCCGACAACAGGCTTTCGTATGGAATGTGCAGTCCGTCGTGCAACCGCTTAACCATTTGCAGGCTCAGCCGGCGTTTGCGGTTCAATATTTCGGAGACACGCCCGCTTGAACCAATGTAGGGTTCAAGGTCTTTCGGCGTCAGCCCCTGTTGTTCCATCCTGAATTTGATTGCTTCGACGGGATCAGATACGTTTATCGGATAATGC
>JBAQYH010000818.1:0-3163 GCA_049299935.1 Methylobacter sp.
GGCGTCATTCCGGGCTATTCCTGCCCGGCGCCATTCCGGCAACCGCTCCATGCAAGTCCGCTGCTCGCGCATGCGTCATGCGGCGCGTCCTGCGTAATTTTTTTCGACCCATTCGCGGTAGGCGCCTGATTGGACGTTGGCCACCCAGTCCTGGTTTTCCAGGTACCACTGAACGGTTTTGCGGATGCCGGTGTCGAAGGTTTCGGCAGGAAGCCAGCCGAGTTCGCGCTCTATTTTGCTTGCGTCTATGGCGTAGCGGCGGTCATGGCCGGGACGGTCGGTGACGTAGGTGATTTGTTCGCGGTAGCTTTTGCGGTCCGCTCGGGCGCGCAGTTCGTCAAGCAGCGCGCAAACGGTGTGGACGATGTCGATGTTGGGTTTTTCGTTCCAGCCGCCAATGTTGTAGACTTCGCCGACTTTGCCGGCTTCCAGTACGCGGCGAATGGCGCTGCAATGGTCTTTGACGTAGAGCCAGTCCCGGATTTGCCGGCCGTCGCCATAGACGGGCAGCGGTTTGCCGGCGAGGGCATTGACGATCATCAGCGGGATGAGTTTTTCCGGGAAATGATACGGTCCGTAGTTGTTGGAGCAGTTGGTGGTGAGTACCGGCATGCCGTAGGTGTGGTGATAGGCTCGCACCAGGTGGTCGCTGGCGGCTTTACTGGCCGAGTAAGGGCTGTTGGGCTCGTAACGGTGGGTTTCGGTAAAGGCCGGTTCGTCTTTAACGAGGGAGCCGTAGACTTCGTCGGTGGACACGTGCAGGAAGCGGAAGTTTTGCTTGGCGTCGCCTTGCAGGTTGTTCCAGTAGGCGCGCACCGCTTCCAGCAAGCGGAAGGTGCCGACGATGTTGGTCTGGATGAAATCTTCGGGGCCGTGGATGGAGCGGTCTACATGGCTCTCGGCGGCGAAATTGATGATGGCGCGGGGTTGGTGCTGCGCGAGCAGTCCGGCCACCAAGTCTGTATCGCCGATGTCGCCGTGCACGAAAAGATGGCGCTGATCGCCTGCCAGCGAGGCAAGGTTCTCGCGGTTGCCTGCGTAGGTCAGTTGGTCAAGATTGATGACTGTTTCGTCGGATTGCGCAAGCCAGTCTAATACATAATTCGCACCGATAAACCCGGCACCGCCCGTTACTAAAATCATTCAATTTGCCTGAAAAAATACCTGTTTTCTCTGCAATCATACTTGCCGAGGCGCTCTTGCGCTTTTTATGAATTTGATAAGCCTGTTGCCGACCCTACACGCTATCACGATGCTGATTGCCAATCATTGACGCACTGCATTGGCTATACAATGCAATCATTTTAACCTACGAGGAGATGAGGGGCAAATTTCCCAACAATTCTCATATGCCCAAAATCTATTCTATTTCAGGCTTGCGAGGCCGAACAATTCCGATTGCCGGCGTATAAGATCATCCGTTATAAAACCAATCAGGCACTCCCAACTCTCAAAACACAAGCACGTCGGAAGCCATTTCATATCATTGACTAAATATCTTTCGGCACGACCCTTTCTTCGAAACGCGCACATCCCTATTGTCACTGTTAAAAATCGCGTTTCGAATAATTAGAGATTAGACGGAGCAGAGGACCTTAACCACATCCCTCATCCGCTTGCTGGCCTGCCAGCCAAGCATCTTCAAAGCTTTTTCAGGATTTCCCTGACTCCAGGAAATCTCATTCGGCCGTATAAGCTTGTCGTCGTATACCACGTGCTCAGTCCAGTCCAGTCCAAAGCAAGCAAAAGACTGCTCAACAAAATCCTTAAGCGAATTGGCTTCCCCGCTGGCGATAACGAAGTCGTCTGCGTAGTCAAGCTGAAGAATCCGCCACATGGCCTCGACGTATTCCGGTGCCCATCCCCAGTCACGCGAAATACTCAAATCGCCCAACGTCAGTTTTTCTGCCGATCCGCACGAAATTCGATATGCGGCCTGCACAATCTTTTGCGTTACAAAGCGTGCCGGGCGAAGCTCGGATTCGTGATTAAACAAAATGCCGTTCGCCGCAAACATTTTGTGCGCTTCGCGGTAATTGCGAACCAGCCAATGCGATGCAGATTTTGCAACCGCGTAAGGGCTTACCGGATTAAAAGGCGTATGTTCATCCGCCGGCACACCCCCGGTATCACCAAAACATTCGCTGGAGCTGGCATGGTAAAACCTCACCGGCATATCCAAAAAGCGCAAAGCCTCCAAAATATTAAGCGTGCCGATGGTAATGCTTTCAATCGTTTCTGACGGCTGTTCAAAAGACAAACCGACTGAAGTCTGGCCGGCAAGATGATAGATCTCATCCGGTCTCACTTTCGAGATCGCCGTAAGCGTACTCTTGAAATCATGCGGCGCCATCGATAACAGGCTGACCTGCTGGGCAACACCAATCCGTGTGAGCGAATCAAAACGCGACGCGCTTGCATCCCGTGATGTACCGAATACCTTATACCCCTTACTTACCAGCAGTTGCGCGAGATAGGCCCCGTCCTGACCGCCGATACCTGTAATAAGCGCGGTTTTTCCCGTCGGCATGGCGATATCTTTATTCATTATAATCGAAGGCGGCGTATCCGTGCTTTTTGACCAGTTCATCGCGCTCTGCGCTCTTTAGGTCTTCGCGAACCATTTCGGCCACCAATTCTTCAAAGCTGGTCTGGGGCGTCCAACCAAGCTTCTCCTTGGCTTTGGTCGGGTCGCCAAGCAGGGTTTCGACTTCAGTAGGACGGAAATAGCGGGGATCGACCTTGACGATGACTTTACCATTTTGGTCAGTGCCGGTTTCTTCTACCCCGTGACCTTGCCAATCCAGCTGAATACCAAGTTCCTTCGCAGCGGCATTAACAAAATCACGTACGCTAAATTGCACGCCAGTGGCTATGACGAAGTCTTCGGGTTTTTCTTGCTGAAGCATGAGCCACTGCATTTCGACATAATCTTTGGCATGTCCCCAGTCGCGCAAGGAGTCCATGTTGCCCAGATAGAGGCATTCTTGCAGGCCAAGCTTGATGCGTGCGAGGGCGCGGGTGATCTTGCGGGTAACAAAGGTTTCGCCGCGTAGCGGTGATTCGTGGTTAAAAAGGATACCGTTGCAAGCATATATTCCATAAGCTTCGCGGTAGTTGACGGTGATCCAGTAAGCGTAAAGCTTTGCCACTGCATAAGGGC
>JBAQYH010000819.1:0-1770 GCA_049299935.1 Methylobacter sp.
GTCAGGGAGTCGGCGGTGGTGTTGACGCTTTGTTTGACTTCGTTGAAAGCGCCTTGATAGTCGCGGGTGACTTTCTGGCTCAGGTCGCCTTGCGCCAGGGCTTTTGCCACCCGGATAGTATCGCCAAAAGCGGTATCGACGGTATCGGACAATTGGTTGAGCAGTTCGGACAATTCCTTGGTGTAGCCCGCCTTGCCGTTCAGGTTCATCTTGGTGCTGAAATCGCCTTTGTTGGCGGCTGCGACGATCTGCTGAATTTCCCCGACTATCTGTTTCAGGTTGGTGCGCAACTGCTCGATGGTTTCGTTGATGAATACTTTCTTGCCGGGGAATTTTTCCAACGGGGCTTCCAGATTGCCTTCGCCGAATTCCTTGATGCACGCCATGGCTTTCTTCTTCACGGCGATGTGACCGAATACCATTTTATTGATGCCTTCGGCCATCTCTTTGAATGTGCCTTCGAATTTGCTTTCGTCGATCTTGACATCAATGTCGCCCTTGTCGTGTTCGCCAGACATACGGTTCATTTCGGATGCCAGCTTGTGTAGCGTACTGCTCATGTTTTTCATCGCGGTCAGCAATTGCCCCGTCTCATCGGTGGAAGTCGCTTCGATTTTGGCCGTCAGGTCGCCCACGGCAATTTTTTGGGCGGTATCCATAGCTATGTTCAGCGGCAGCGTAATGGAACGCGTTACCCAAAAAGCGATACCAAGCCCCATGATGAGAGCTATCCCTCCCAAAATAAGCATCAGGTTGCGTGATGCTATGTAAGCTTCCGATGCCGCCTTGGCATCGTCGCTGTTGTTCTCCGCCTGACGTTCCAGATTTTCATCCAGGGCATCCTGCCATTTAACGACCAGCGGCCCAGCCTTGCTAAGCAGCAAGTCAGTGGCTTCGGCATTTTTGTTTGCCATTCCCAGTTCGATGACCTTGTTATTTATATCGCGGGCTGCCTCGGCTGATTCATCGATAGCTTTCCGGATGGCCCTGCCTTTTTCAGTGGCAGGGAATTTTTCCAGATCTTCCCTGGCTTTGTTGTATGCGGCCCGCGCTTTATCCAGTTTTTCCTTTTCCGCCCGCATGCCGGCATCGTCTGTTACCAAAATTATATTGCGTAGAATGCGTGAAACGATATGGACATTCTCGGACATCGTCATGCTTAACCCGGTTTTAACGTTGTTCTCGTTAACGATCTGATCGAGCTTGTCATTCTGGCCCGCCATGCCGCTAACGCCGCTATAAATTATGCCGGTCATCAGCACTAGCACCACGCAAAAACCTAATCCGAGACGCATCCCAACTTTCATATTTTTGAACATTTTCATTCTCCAGATTGATTAATTACAAAACCGGCAAGGCCAATCGCTACCCGTTAATGTGGAGGGAAAAAACATCGCCCTATTTGCTAAAAAAAGTGCTCGCTCTAATATGGATCGAGAACTGCGCCCGGCTGATGTTGCCGTTAAGGCCGTTGATTAACTCTCGCGTGCCATAGAAATATTCGATACCCAATGTCGCTTGCGGCAGCTGGCTCCATAGTAACCTTCTGAGCGGGACGGGGAGCTTTTGATAACTATTGCAATATCTCCATCCAGCAAACGTTTTTTATAGTTCCCACGCCGAAGCAATCATCGTTATACACAAGTCTTTAAAAGCACGTCATTCCGGCAGGGATTGCCGGAAACCAGAGCACAGGGATGTGAATGGCTCGTCATTAGGCAATTCCGCGTTGCAAGGCTTGTTGCCAGCTTGGGCATTACCATCCATGGC
>JBAQYH010000820.1:0-13007 GCA_049299935.1 Methylobacter sp.
GCACACGACCTGGCTGTGCATGAGGTCTAATCCTTAGCGGTATATCTCCTTCCATTCGATTCCAATCAGAGCAAAATCTGAGCGGAATTTCCTTTGGTCTCACTAGCTTTTGCCGTCCGCGGCAAAAACATATCGATCGACCGATCAAGACAGATTGGTGCCGGACATACTCCATACAGACTTTGAAAAGTCATGTTAACCTCTCCCTTACGCCGCAGGCCGTCCATAGCCCAACTGAAAAAGCCCTGCATCAATACAATCTCAATTTGAAATCAATTTTACATAAAAAAATCGTTTGTTCTATTCGTGGGAATACTGATCGTAAGATTACTTAGTATTACCCGATTACTCGCACTTTAACCTTATGTGCCGCCAATCTTTCATCGCCAAACTGAGAAAGCCCTGCATCAATACAATCTCAATTTGAAATCAATTTTACATAAAAAAATCGTTTGTTCTATTCGTGGGAATACTGATCGTAAGACTACCTAGAGCGGCCCTATCATCGACGCTCCAGGATATACAACAAGGTTTTTAAACCATTAAACATGAAGTCCGTAACCCCGCCGGCTTTGAAAAAGTCATTCCACGATTCTCTTGCGTTGCCGGTCCTTCGTCATCCGGGACATATAAATTAGGTGCCTACACAGCAGGTTAAGTTCATGGCCCGGCAAGATTCAGGTCGTTTTTTGGCTAAAAACCAGTAAAATTACGTATCAAGCTGAGTTTTAGGTATTTGCTTGTTATAATGTCGCCAGTTTTGTAACAGCATTAATTCTGATCGAGAGATTTCATGATTCAAGGTAGTATCGTCGCTTTAGTAACACCGATGGATGAACGCGGTGCGGTGGATAAGGAGAGCTTAAAAAGGCTGGTGGAATTTCATATAGCAGAGGGCACTGATGCCCTGGTTGCTGTCGGCACTACAGGCGAGTCGGCAACGCTGGACGAGCATGAGCATTGCGATGTTATCAAGGCGGTTGTCGACTATGCCGGCGGCAGGATTCCGGTGATTGCCGGAACCGGCGCGAACTCGACAACCGAAGCGATCAACCTGACCCGTCTGGCCAAAGAAGCCGGTGCCGATGCCTGCCTGATCGTGACGCCCTATTACAATAAGCCGACTCAGGAAGGCTTGTACCTCCATTACCAAGCCATTAGCGATGCCGTCGACATTCCCCAAATTTTATACAATGTGCCGGGGCGCACCGCTTGCGATATGCTGCCGGAAACCGTTGGCCGCCTGTCGCATCTCAAGAACATCGTCGGCGTTAAAGAGGCGACCGGCGACCTGTCCAGGGTCAAGAAAATCCGCGATTTGACCGGTTACGATTTTGCGATTTATACCGGCGACGATGCGACCAGCCGGGAGTTTTGCCTGTTGGGCGGCAACGGCAGTATTACCGTAACCGGTAACGTCGCGCCGAAACTGGTGCATGAAATG
Source organism: Methylobacter sp. (assembly GCA_049299935.1). Taxonomy (GTDB): domain Bacteria; phylum Pseudomonadota; class Gammaproteobacteria; order Methylococcales; family Methylomonadaceae; genus Methylobacter_A. Next base: position 1,445 of record JBAQYH010000820.1, read on the forward strand.
ATTATGCTGGCGATAGCGGGCGATGAAGAAACCTCTTTAGCCATCGACAAAAAACTGGCCGCATTGCACAAAAACCTGTTTATTCAGTCCAACCCGATTCCGGTTAAATGGGCGGTTGCCGAAATGGGCTTGATGGGCAAGGGCATACGTTTACCTTTAACCTGGTTGACCGAAGACTGCTTCGATGCAGTTCGTGACGCCATGCGTCAGGCTGAGATTATTTAATCACGTTATGAAAACTAAATTCAGGTCGCTTATTCTCGTTGCTGTTTTGGTTAATGTATCAGCCTGTAGCTATATAAAAAATTTATTTCCGGATAAAGAAAAAGATTACCAGTTTACGACTGAAATCGCGCCGCTGGTCTTGCCGCCCGATCTTGCAGGTGATTCAATTGCCAAAGTCCCACCTGCCGCCCAAGCCGCTCAAACAGCCGATGCGGCACCCGCCGAAACGGCCGAATCTTCGTCCTCTGCCCCGGCTGAGGAAACCGCCGATGCCGCGTCTGCCGCTCAAGCTGAAGCGGCTCCGGAGGAGATAGACCGGAAATTAATCCAGGTTGAGCTGGTCGACGCCGATCAAGGAACAAAGCGGTTGCATATCGGCGCGCCGGCAGCAAGAGCCTGGCGCATGGTTGGCAAGGCATTAAGCCGAAAAGCGATTGAAGTGACCAATCGCAATCAGGACGAAGGGACGTTTCGTGTCCAATATGATCCGGACAAACAGGAAGTGGAAGACGAGTCTATTTGGGCCGAGGTCAGGTTTTTCTTCAAAGGGCTTGACATCACTGAGCAAGAGTATGTCCTGAAGTTAGTGGAAAACAACCGGCAGACCGACGTTATTATCATGGACAAAGAACAAAAACCGGCGACCGACAAGATGAGTGTAAGTTTGTTGACGCTGTTGCATGACACTATCAAAGCTGATTTGGCTAAGTGATTTATGAGGCGAAAGGCGAAGGGCGAAAGGCTAAAAAAGCCGTTTCGCCCTTCGCCTTTCGTCTTTCGCCTTTTACCTTGAATCTTTTTTTTACATGTTAAAAATCTCTGGAACTTCCGCGCTTTCCGACTTTCGTATTAACAAACTGCTGGCTGGACTTCAGTCCGTAGAGCCCGCTGTCAAAGCCGTTTCAGCGCGGTTTATTCATTTTGTGGATGTTGAAAATGACCTGAATGACAGTCAATCCGCGATTTTAAAGCAGTTGCTGGCTTACGGTTCCAGCCAAGCAGGCGCTGAAATTAGCGGGGCGCGTTTGCTGGTGGTTCCGCGTTCGGGCACGATTTCACCCTGGTCCAGCAAGGCGACCGAGATTGCCCAGCGTTGCGGATTATCCGGGGTTAAACGCATTGAACGGGGTATTGAATACATTCTGGATGTCAGTGAACCGTTATCCGCATCTGTAAAAGCGTTATTGCACGACCGTATGACCCAAACTGTTTTGGACGGCAGTATCGATCCGGAATTGTTTGTCCCGCATGAGCCCAAGCCGTTACTGAGTGTTGCGATTATAGAGCAGGGCCGTGACGCGCTGGTTGGCGCGAATGCGGAACTGGGTCTGGCCTTGTCAGATGATGAAATCGATTATTTGACCGAGAGTTTTCAAGCCTTGGGCAGGAATCCGACCGATGTTGAATTGATGATGTTCGCCCAGGCCAATTCCGAACATTGCCGGCACAAGATTTTCAATGCCGACTGGACGATAGACGGCGTGGAGCAGGCGGAAACTCTGTTTAAGATGATCCGCAATACCGCGGAAAAAAGCCCGGACGGCATCTTGTCGGCTTACAGCGATAACGCTTCGGTCATGGCCGGTTCAACCGAGCAGGTTTTCATTCGCAATGCCTTAACCTACGAATACGGCTATGTCGAAGAAGACGCGCATTTGCTGATGAAAGTGGAAACGCATAATCATCCGACCGCTATCTCGCCTTATCCGGGGGCTGCAACCGGCTCCGGCGGCGAAATCCGCGACGAAGGCGCGACCGGCCGCGGTTCTGCGCCCAAAGCCGGGTTGACCGGCTTTTCGGTGTCGCATTTGAAAATCCCCGGCTTTCCCCAGCCTTGGGAAGCCGATAACGGCAAGCCGGAACGTATCGCTTCGGCGCTGACCATCATGCTGGAAGGCCCGCTCGGCGGCGCGGCGTTTAACAACGAATTCGGCAGGCCCAACCTGGCCGGTTATTTCCGCAGCTTCGAGCAAGCGGTTCCGGGCAAGGACAACGAGTTCCGGGGCTATCACAAACCGATCATGATCGCAGGCGGCCTCGGCAACATCCGGCCGATGCTGGTCAAGAAGCAGGCTATCCCCGCCGGTTCGTTGATCATCATCTTAGGGGGGCCTGCGATGTTGATCGGCCTGGGCGGCGGCGCGGCTTCCTCGCAGGCTTCCGGCGAAAGTTCCGAAGACCTGGATTTTGCGTCGGTACAACGGGAAAATCCCGAAATGGAACGCCGCTGCCAGGAAGTCATCAACCATTGCAATTCGATGGGCAGCGATACGCCGATCGTGTCCATCCATGATATTGGCGCGGGCGGTTTGTCCAACGCAGTGCCGGAAATCATCCATGACTGCGACCGCGGCGGCCGTTTCGAATTGCGCAATGTGAACAATGCCGACATAGGCATGTCGCCGATGCAGATCTGGTGCAACGAAGCGCAGGAACGTTATGTGGTTGCGATCAAGCCGGAATCGCTGGAATTATTCACCGCCTTTTGCGAGCGCGAACATTGCTTGTTTGCGGTGATCGGCGAAGCGACCGAAGACGAGCATTTAACGCTGGGCGACGAGTTGCTCGGCGACAAGCCGGTCGATATTCCGATGTCGGTATTATTCGGCAAGTCGCCGAAGCTGCACCGCAATGTCGAGCACGTGCCGGCCAATACCCGAGCGCTGGATGTTAGCGGCATCACGCTGAGTGAGGCGGTCAAGCGCGTCCTGGCATTCCCGGCCGTTGCCGATAAAAGCTTTTTGATCCACATCGGCGACCGTTCGGTAACCGGTCTGGTGGCCCGCGACCAAATGGTCGGCCCCTGGCAAGTGCCGGTGGCCGATGTTGCGGTCACCGCAGTGGGCTTTCATTCCGTGACCGGCGAGGCGATGGCGATGGGCGAGCGCTCGCCGATTGCGGTTATCGACGCACCGGCATCCGGCCGCATGGCGATAGGCGAGGCCATCACCAATATCGCCGCCGCCCGTATCGATTCGTTGAAAAAAATCAAACTGTCCGCCAACTGGATGGCCGCCGCAGGCTACCAGGGCGAAGATGCGGCCTTGTTCGATACCGTCAAGGCGGTGGGCATGGAGTTGTGTCCGGCGCTGGGTATCGCGATACCGGTCGGCAAGGATTCCTTGTCGATGAAAACCGTGTGGGATCAAAAGACCATGACAGCGCCGTTGTCGCTGGTGATTACCGCGTTCGCGCCGGTCGCAGATATTGCTCTTACCCTGACCCCGCAACTGCGTAATGTGCAGGATGAAGACAGCGCGTTGATCCTGGTTGACCTAGGCGCCGGTAAAAACCGTTTGGGCGGTTCGGTGTTGGCGCAAGTTTACAACCAGCTCGGCAACGAATGTCCCGACCTGGATGAAGCAAGCCTGTTGAAAGCTTTCTTTGATAGCATACAAACACTCAGCGCCCAAGGCAAACTGCTGAGCTACCATGACCGTTCCGATGGCGGCTTGCTGGCGACGGTCGCGGAAATGATGTTCGCGAGCAGACTGGGCGTGACTTTGACCTTGGACAGCCTGGGCGATGATGTGTTGGGCGCATTGTTTAACGAGGAGTTGGGCGCGGTATTGCAAGTGCGTCAGAGCGATTGCAAAGGCGTTGTGGAGCTGTTGAAACAATCGGGCCTGATCGATTGCACGTATGTCATCGGCAAGGTTATCGACGAACAGCAACTGAATATTCGCCATTTAGGCGAGGTTGTTTATTCCGCGGGCCGGGCCGAATTGCAAAGCATCTGGTCCGAGCTCAGCTACAAAATGCAGGCCTTGCGCGATAACCCGGAATGCGCTCAGCAACAGTTTGAACGCATCGCCGACGATGAAGATCCGGGCTTGAATGTCGCGTTGGCCTTTGATGTCAACGACGACGTGACCGCGCCGTTCAAAAACGCCGCAAGACCCAAAGTCGCGATACTGCGCGAGCAGGGCGTTAACGGCCATGTGGAAATGGCGGCGGCATTCGATCGTGCCGGGTTCACCAGCATCGACGTGCATATGAGCGATATTATTCACGGCCGGGTCAGCTTGGCCGATTTCACCGGTTTGGTTGCCTGCGGCGGTTTCTCCTATGGCGACGTACTGGGCGCCGGCGGCGGCTGGGCAAAATCGATATTGTTCAACCCGCGCTGCCGCGATGAATTCGCCGCATTTTTCCAGCGCCCCGATACCTTCGGCTTGGGCGTTTGTAACGGCTGCCAGATGATGTCGGGATTGAAAGACATTATCCCCGGTGCCGAACATTGGCCGCGTTTCATGCGCAATAACTCGGAACAATTCGAAGCGCGGGTGGCGTTGGTTGAAGTGCAAAAATCGGCATCCATCCTGTTTGCCGGCATGGAAGGCTCCAGAATGCCGGTTGCCATCGCGCATGGCGAAGGGCGCGCGGAATTTGCCGCGGACCCTGCGGTTGCGCTGGAAGCGGGCGCGGTGGCGTTGTGTTATGTCGACAACTACGGCGAATTGACCACGGAATTCCCGGCCAATCCCAACGGTTCGCCGTTCGGTATTACCGGGCTGACCACCACGGACGGGCGCTTTACCATTATGATGCCGCACCCCGAGCGCTGCTTCAGGACCGTGCAAAACTCATGGCACCCGGATGACTGGGACGAATACGGCGCGTGGATGCGTCTGTTCAGGAACGCCAGGGTTTGGGTAGGTTAAAAGTGTTTGATTAACTATTGTCCACGAAAAGCACGAAAAATGGGTGAGGAAATTGAACCCAATATTGCTGAACGTAAGGTGGGTGCATAAGGTGAAAACAGTCAAATGGATTGTGCTATAGGTTTTTTTTTCGTGCTTTTCGTGTCTTTCGTGGACAGTGCGTAACGTTTGAAGTGTGATAAGTATAATCAAATCCTAATAATAAAAAAATTTAAAGGTTGTAGATTATGGATAAGGTCAACATGGCGAAAAATAAAAATCGAAGAGTTTTTTTTCGAATTTATGATGAAGTTAATCTGTTTTACCAAAAAATAGATGAGCGCCTGCTGACCGAATCGCACCCTGATTTCGATAGTGTTTTGAAGCCCTCTGCACTATCTCCGGATCTTGAAAAGGCATCGCAGGGTCCGGCGCAGCTGTCGCCCAGCCTGGAGAAAAATCTGCCGGATGTCACCGCGCCGGACTTTCAATTTAATGAACATGAAACTTGCAACGTTAACATCAGCGCAAGCGGCATGGCTTTCAATTGCGAAGACGCGTTTAAAGAAGGCGATTACCTGGTCATCAAGATCTTGCTGGTATCCAGCATGACGTCCATCGTGACTTTCGGCAAGGTCGTTTACAGCAAAGACCATCATTTAAGCGATAGTCAGAATCCCTATCTTGTCGGCGCTCATTTTATCGACATGAAAGATGAAGACCGGGAATTGTTGATCAGGCATGTGGCCAAGAAACGATTGCAACAACGATGGGTGGGGGGGCTTAGCCTGGCCGCCCTCATTACCGTTATCGTTGCCCCTGATATGGTGTTCGGCTTATTGCTCGAATTTCTCCATTTCCTGTTAGAACTATTCCTCCATAGCCTCCATATCGGGTTCGAGTTTATCGAGATGAATCTCGATCACCTCGTCGAACACCTTTTTCATACCGACCTTCATCAAACCCAGGTGATTGTCTTTTATATCATCGTTACTTTTGTCCTTTTTGCGGTCTACCGTCTGTGCCGGGTCGTGCCGCTTTTTTACCGGCGATTTAAAAGAAGCCAGATCCTCTACTGGTCGCGGAAGAAAGCAAGTTTGCTTTATTATTGGCAGGAACAGTCCTTGTTCGATAAATGCAAACTGGTTGTAATCGGCATTGCGGCTATTGCCTGCTATATATTTTTTGGCATGTAGGCTGGGTTATGAAACTGATCGAAACAATGTGAAAGTTGAAAAACCGGAGTGTTGATCTACAATCACGGCAGGCTTATAAAATGGGAATAAACACTATGTATAACAAGGAGAACGCCCGTATTCTCATTGTCGATGACGAACCGGTCAATTTAAAACTGCTGGATAAAATGCTGTCCGCCCAAGGCTACAGCAATCTGGTGTTGATACAGGACCCAAGGCAGGTGCTGGATGTCTACCGGCAGCAACGCATCGACCTGGTTTTGCTGGACATCAATATGCCCCATCTGGACGGCTTCGGCGTGATGGAGCAGCTCAAGACGCTTGACGACCCGCTACTTCCTCCCGTGGTGATACTCACGGCACAGCATAGCCAGGATTTTTTGTTGCGCGCACTCAATGCAGGCGCCCGCGACTTTATCACCAAGCCCTTTGACCGCAACGAACTGTTGGCGCGGGTACGCAACATGCTTGACGCACATTTGGCGCATCGCCTGGTTTATGAACAGAAAGACGTGCTGGACGACATGGTGCAAGAGCGTACCGACGAGCTGCGGCGCACACGGTTGCAGGTCGTACAACGGTTGGGCCGTGCGGCTGAATACCGGGATAACGAAACCGGCAACCATATTCTGCGCATGAGTCACATATCGGCCTTGCTGGCGAAATCCATCGGCTGGACCGAGGCCGATTGCGAATTAATGTTGCATGCCAGCCCGATGCACGACATCGGCAAAATCGGCATCCCGGATCATATTCTGCTTAAGCCCGGCAAGTTCGAACCCGAAGAATGGGAAATCATGAAAACCCACGCCATCATCGGCGCCAACATCCTCGAAGGCGACGATTCCGATTTGATGAAATGTGCCGGCGAAATTGCGCTTAGCCATCACGAAAAATGGGACGGCACCGGCTATCCCTACGGCCTGTTCGGCGAGGCCATTCCGTTGACCGGACGCATCGCGGCGTTGGCCGATGTATTCGATGCGTTGACTTCGGAGCGGCCCTACAAAAATGCGTGGACGGTTGAGGCGGCCGTCGGCTGGATCAAGGAAAATCGCGGTACGCATTTCGATCCCGATCTGGTCGAAGTGTTTTTGACACAACTGCCTGAAATTCTGAAGATTCGCGAGCGGTTTTCCGAGCCTGAGAGCCCGTGTGATTAAGCTGGTCCAATCCCTGCAAGAGAATGTCCTGTTTACCCAGGCCATACTCGATAACGTTATCGACGGTATTATTACCATCGATAGCCGGGGCATTATTCAATCGTTTAACCGCGCCGGTGAAACCATCTTCGGTTATGCGGCAGACGAAATTATCGGCAGGAACGTCAATATGCTGATGCCCGAGCCCTATCACAGCGAACATGACGGTTATCTCGAAAATTATCATGCAACCGGCATACCTCGCATTATCGGCATTGGCCGTGAGGTGGAAGGACGGCGCAAGGACGGCAGCGTCTTTCCGATGGATCTCGCCGTGTCGAGGAGCACCCACAACGGACAGCTGTTGTTTATCGGCTTGGTGCGCGACATCACCGAACGCAAACGGGTGGAGCTGATGAAGATCGAGTTTGTCTCCACCGTGAGCCACGAACTGCGTACGCCGCTGACCTCCATCAGCGGTGCATTGGGTTTGATTGCCGGCGGCGCTCTGGGCGAGCTGCCGGAACAGGCAAAAAAAATGCTGGATATTGCCTACAAGAACAGCAAGCGCCTGGGTTTGCTGATCAACGATCTGCTGGATATGGAGAAATTGATAGCCGACAAAATGCACCTTGAGTTACAAACGCAACCGCTGATGCCGTTGGTCGAACAAACGTTGGAGGCTGTTCGCGCCTTCGGCGAGCAATATCAGGTGAATTTCGAGCTGGTCGAACGAGCCGATGATGTCCAGGTACGGGTCGATAGCGGGCGGCTGCAACAGGTACTAACCAATTTTCTGTCCAATGCCGCCAAGTTTTCGCCTGCCTGCGGCCAAGTCGAAGTTGCCGTGCGGCAGCACAAAAATGTGGTCCAGGTCGAAGTCGTCGATCACGGCCCCGGCATTCCCGCTGAATTTCGCAGCCGCATCTTCCAGAAATTCTCCCAGGCGGATTCATCGGATACCCGGCAAAAAGGCGGCACGGGCCTGGGACTGTCGATCAGCAAAGAACTCATCGAACGCATGAACGGGCTGATAGGCTTCGATTCCGAAGAAGGCCAGGGTGCGCGTTTTTATTTTTGTGTGCCGGTCTGGGAGGCGCAGGAAATAACGCAGCAACCGGCCGACACGTTCATTTTGGGAACGGAGCGCCTGCTGGTGGTCGAAGATGACCCGGAGATCGCGGCACTGTTGTCGATGACGTTGCACCGGGCCGGCTATCAGGTGGATGTAGCCGCCAACGGCGAAATCGCCCTTAATTATCTTGCGCATAACGAATATGCGGCGATGACCTTGGACCTGCTGTTGCCGGATCGAGGCAATGTCGCGCTGATTCGACGGATTCGCAACCAAACCGAGACCGAGGCGCTGCCTATCGTCATGGTCTCGGCCTTTACCGAGGACGGCAAACTGGTTATCAATAATGGCTTTAATGCCATCGATTGGATCGACAAACCGTTTGATGAAGCGCAGTTAACTGCCGCGGTGCGCCGCGCCCTGCCTACACAGTCGGCTTGCAAACCGCGGGTGTTGCATGTGGAAGACGATGCCGACTTGCAGCACATCGTCGCGACTATCGGGCGCAATGCCGCCGATTTCGATGTCGCCAATAACCTGGCCGAAGCGCGCGCCAATTTGGCGCTGGAGCGCTACAGCCTGGTGGTTCTGGACATCGATTTGCCCGACGGCTGGGGTTGGGAGTTATTGACGGAATTGAAGCGGTTAAACCCTGAACCGCCGGTGATTGTGTTGTCCGGTTCCGAACTGACTGGGGAGCAACAAGCCAGTGTGCAATCGGCGCTGGCCAAGACGCGTATCCCCAATCAGGATTTACTGGATACCCTCAAACGGATCTTGCCGTTAAAACACCATTTATAACGGACACGGATGACGCTAATAAAACGCCTTAATGCCTTATCTGCAAGAAGTCCGGTTTATCAGCCAAGTCCTCGTCATCTGCCGACTATGGAGGCAGGAGCAGCGAAGCGCTGTGCCGGGTTCTATTTAATTGCCGCCAGATAACGGAAAACAACCTTATGAAGCTGGAGCGCATACTTTACGTGGAAGACGAGCCGGATATTCAGGCGGTGGCTAAGCTGGCGCTGGAAATGGTAGGCGGCTATGAGGTTCTGATCTGTAGCGGCGGGCAGGAGGCATTGGACAAAGCGGCCGGCTATGCGCCGGATTTAATCCTGCTGGACGTGATGATGCCGGGCATGGACGGACTGACCACCTTGCAAAACCTGCGTGCCGATCCCGCTACGGCGGCTATTCCCGTGATCTTTCTTACCGCGAAGGTGCAGCTGCCGGAAGTGGCGCAATATCAAGCATTGGGCGCGCTGGATGTGATTGCCAAACCCTTTGAACCCATGACGCTGGCGGCACAGATAGCGGCTTGCTGGGAGTGTAAACCATGACCGATTCCGCCGATTTCGCTGCCCAGCTGGCCGCTTTACGTGAGCAGTATGCCAAACGGCTGGAGGACACGTTAGACGATTTGGTCAGTTCCGTTTCCGGGCAGGAGGCCGATATTACCCCTATAGCTTTAGCGGAACTTCATGTCGGCCTGCACAAACTGGCGGGTTCCGGCGGCACCTTCGGTTTTTCCGAGTTATCCCATCAGGCGCGGGCATTGGAAATGGCCGTAAAGACTTGGCTTGACGACGGGAACGCGCCGGAGTTGGCGCAATGGGAGGCATGGAAAACCGGTTTATCGGCCCTGCGCCAGTTCATCGGCTGCTCTGACGAAGAAAGCCCTTCAAGCGCGAACGATTGGCCTCCCTCGCCGGCTCAACCTGTCGCCTTGCAGGCATCCCCGCCACCTGAACAGAAGGCGCAGGTCAGCATCCTATTGATAGAAGCCGAACAGCGCATTGGCGATGAATTGAGCAAGGGGCTTAGCCAGTTCGGTTATGGCGTAGCCCATTATACCGATTTTGCCGCAGCCGAAGCCGCCATGCGCGGCGATGTGCCCGACGTGTTGGTCGTCGATAACCGGTTATCGGGGAATCTTCCAGCAGGCAGCATTGAAGCCTTGCCCCTGTTGTTCGAGCGGCTCGGCTATCGGTTGCCTACTGTTTTCCTGACGGAACGAATGGATTTTTCGACTCGGCTGGCGGCGGCTCGGGTTGGGGGCGGGGCGTTTTTGATTAAGCCCGTGGACATCTCCACGCTGGCCGGGCGTATCGAGATGCTGGTGCTGGAGCGCGAACATGCACCTTACCGGGTGCTGATTGTCGACGATGACGAAGTCTTGGCCGAACACTACCGGCGGACTCTCGAAGCCGCAGGCATGATAGCGCAGAAAGTCTGCGATCCTCAGGAAACATTGGCGGCGATGCAGAATCTGCATCCCGATCTGCTGATCATCGATTTGTACATGCCCGATTGCAAGGGTTCCGATTTGGCCTTGGCAATACGTTACGAAGACGCCTGGATGAGCCTGCCGATCGTTTATCTTTCGGCGGAAGACGATCTGGACGAACAGATTAAAGCACTGAACAACGGCGGCGACGATTTTTTGACCAAGCCTATTTCAGATACGCGACTGGTCGCCACCGTGCGGACAAGGGCGGCCCGCGCCCGCAAGGTCAGCGAATTGATGAGCCAGGACAGTTTGACCGGCTTGCTCAAGCATTCCAGCATTAAGGACCGTCTGACGCAGGAAGTCGAACGCGCCCGCCGGCAGGGCAAGGTCATGTCGGTGGCGATGGTGGATATGGACCATTTCAAGCGGGTCAACGACACTTGGGGGCATCCGATGGGCGATCAGGTCATTAAGACCTTGGCGCATTTGCTGCGCCAGCGCCTGCGTCGGCAGGACAGCATCGGCCGTTACGGCGGCGAGGAATTCGCCGTCGTTTTGCCGGAATGCACCGTCGAGGATGCGATACAATTGCTTGACGATATACGGCAGCGATTTGGCGAAATACAATTTATTCATGAAGGACAGAGCTTTACCATTACCCTCAGCGCCGGCGTTGCCGACAGCGACCAATGCGCCGATGCGCACAGCCTGATCGCAGCGGCGGATGCGGCGTTGTATGTCGCCAAGAACGGCGGGCGTAACCGGGTGTGCCGGTTTGAAGGTGTTATAGATGCGGATTCATCTGAGCCATGAGTCAGGTTTTTTTAGATGCGCTGATTTACTGACTGATGTTACGCAGTTAGCCGGATTTATACTGATTTAACGTTAAGGTGTCGCTAACGCGAGGGTTATTTGAATCGGGTTGTCGCACCCGAAGGCGAGTTACTTTCTTTTGCTTCGCCAAAAGAAAGTAACCAAAGAAAAGGCGACCCGGTTGCCGCTTGCTTCCTGCGCTCCTCGCTTTTATCGAGGGTCAGCAGAAGGGGCTCCTG
>JBAQYH010000821.1:0-8335 GCA_049299935.1 Methylobacter sp.
GACTATAGAACACCTGCTGACGTGTACTTGGGTGAGCGTTTAGTAACGACACAAGCAACAACTTTTTATCAACCAGCCTCTATCTTAATTTGATAAGTTTTTGGTCTTGACAATGGGGAGTAGCATAAAGACTTACAGTTGTAGATTTTGGGTGCGGAATTATCGAGAATGTTAAGCAGCATTTAAAAAGAGAAATTAGCGACGTAAAGGCTATGCAATGGGCACTTGAGACTGGTCACTCAACGAGAACGGATAGCAGCCGAGATATTCCCCGTGGTTTGGGTTTTGGGCTTTTAAGTGAGTTTGTATCAGTAAATGCGGGGGAGTTAGGCATATTCAGTAATTCCTGCTGCGCAAAGAAAATCGAAAAAATTAACGATTATGAAGTTTCAATTATGAAAACACCTTTTAGCGGAACAATGGTTAACATTACAATAAATTGTGACGGTAATCATTATTTTATTTCCAACTCCCCTGAATCAGAGCAATTCTTTTAGAGGTAGATGATGAAAATAATTGCGAAGAACATTCTAGGAAAGAATGCTATATCAATGCAAAGTGGACAGAATCTCTATGAAAAAATTTCAACACCTTTAATTTCTGGTGAGGAAGTTGAAATCGATTTTCAGGATGTGGAGTTGTTTGCCTCACCTTTTTTTAATGCGAGCATTGGCTACCTAATTAAAGACATTAAAGTTACCGACTTACAAGAAAGACTGAAGATAATAAATTTAAGCACTGTTGGTCGTCAGTTATTGAATCATGTCATTTCAAATGCAATAAAGTACTACGAGAATACAGATAAAGCAGAAGAAAATATGCAAATATTTATCAAAAACTCGGAAGATCACTAAATGAGTCAAATTTTGGATTTGAATTCACACTCACCTATAAAAGGCGAAAAGTATTTTATAGATACGAATGTTTGGTATTGGGCTACTTACGTTGCTTCAAAGACTCTAAAATTACCACAGCACCCTGAGTCATATCAATTAGCCGATTATCCTGCTTTTCTACAAAAAGCATTGGATAATGATGCAATTCTTTGTCATTGCCCGCTTACATTGGCTGAGCTGGCGAATATTATTGAAAGAACCGAATTCGATCTATACAAACAGAGCATTAGTAACGAATATTTTGAAAAGAAAGAGTTTAGGCGAATAGTCGGTAAACGAAATTCCGTTCTCGATGAAATTAAATTTGCCTGGGAATCGATAAATACAATGTCAAAATGCATTGACGTAAAACTAGATTCAAATTTTGCCGAACAGGGCAGAAATATTTTGAAAGAAGGAACAGTCGACCCTTTTGATGCTTTTTACATTCAAATAATGAGAAATAACGAAATCGATTATATCGTAACTGATGATCACGATTTCAGCACGATTCAAAAGCAAATATTAATTACTTCAAATCAAAAAGCATTAAGAAAATTAAATTAATAGCCGATTGTTCTAGAATTCTCGTAGGTGCGCACTGCGCACCACTTGCGGACTTTATAGAATCTCAACGACATCGGAAAGGCGCGCGATGCATGATCTACCGGGCTTGTATCATATGAAGAGAGCAGCATATACTATGATTTAATGAGTTTTACTTTAAACATAATCACTCTCGTTAAATTTTTAGCCTTGATAATGCTTCCATGAATCCTTCTACCGTCTCCACTGAATACATGAAACTGTCTGTTTCTGAACGCATCCCGCTCGTCGAGGACATATGGGACAGTATTGCTGAGGAAGCGCATGATGACGCTCTTGGTTTGTCCCAAACTCAAAAGGCTGGGCTGCATCGTCGTGTTGCCGAGCACCAAGTCGATCCTTCCTCAGCAGTTCCGTGGGAACAGGTTCGAGCTAAGTTATTTTCCGATCGAACCTAATGCGGGTGGTTCTTCGTCCGGAGGCAGAGCAAGAGCTTCTGGAGGCCCAGGCTTGGTATGAGTCAAAAGCATTGGGGCTTGGATTCGAGTTCGCCCGTGCTGCTGACGCGGCAGTTGCATCCGCGCTTCGTAATCCTTATGGGCATTGCGCATTGAAGAATGTTTTTATCGGGTGCTATTTCGTATTCCTTACACAATGATTTATTTGCCAAGCCCAAATGAGTTGCTGGTAGTTTCATTCTTCCATCAACATCGTGAACCGGGCAGTTGGTTGGCGGTCAGGTAGTTAATAGCGAAAAACCGGGTCATCAATTAGCCTGCCTTTACCAATAAGCCAAACAAGTCCTCCGAGTAAAATTCATTCTTCATAGCCAAAAAGCAGCTCGATTTCCTTAGCTCCTATGCTATCGAAATCATCGGGAGCGGTTATCTGTCCTTCCATGAAACCTAGTCTTCGAATTTGTCCGGCCGATGGAGCATCCAATCTGGTTACTTTGACCAGCGGTTTTCCAGCTTTGGCGATGATAAAAGACTCACCCTTTACCGCTTGATCTATCAAGCGAGACAGTTGGGTTTTAGCTTCGCGGATATTGACTGTCTGCATAATAAACCTCATTGAGTTCAGTTGGTTTAGTCTATGGTATATGATTCAGAAAGTTAGGGCATCTAATGGGATTGAAATGGGGCGGTTAATTTTGCCTCGTTCCCACGCGCTACGCTCGCCGTTATATACATCTCGACGTAGGCCGGAATAAGCCTGTCCGCGCGTTAAGCGCTGGACTGGTGTTTCCGGCGCTCCGATTGCCGGAAACACCCGCCCTTGCTGTCGCCGGGCGGACTTATTCCGGCCTACACCTGGAACTGCCATTTCAGCCTTCATGCCTAAATGACGGTCTTGAACAAACTTGTGTATAACGACGAGCGCGCTACGTGGAAATGCACCCAAGGCGCTAACGCCGAAATACAGAGAATCTCAACGTAAGAACGCAACGCGTCCCATATCGCATTCCCACGCAGCGCGTGGGAACGAGGCAAATTAAGCAACTCCGCGTTGCAAGAAGGCTTGTTGCCAGCTTTAGCCTTGCCATCCAGGGCTTCTGGATCCCGGCAATCCCTGCCGGGATGACGGTGTCTCGTAGAACCGTGTGCATAAAGACAAGCGCCGGAGCGTGAGAAGGATAACTCTCCTTGTTGATCATAAACCTATGACAATACAGCTGTTTTCAAGGATAATCTCCCTCTGTTTCACCATTAAAACATCAATAATAAAAAGAAGATGCCTAATGAATAATCTACTGAAAAACTCCATCTGGGTACTGATTGCCGCGCTCGGTGCGGCAGCCGTCGGCGGTATTGCTTTAAACCGCGGCGAGCACATCAACACGTTGTGGTTTATAACCGCCGCTTTGTGCGTTTACGCGATTGCTTACCGATTTTATGCGGCATGGATTGCCGCGACGGTGTTGGCGGTTGACGAGACGCGGGCGACGCCGGCCGAACGTTTGGATAACGGCCGCGATTTTGTGCCGACCAATAAATGGATCGTGTTCGGCCATCATTTTGCGGCGATTGCAGGCCCTGGGCCGCTTGTCGGGCCGACGTTGGCCGCGCAGTTCGGTTATTTGCCGGGGACGCTGTGGATATTGTTCGGCGCGGTGCTGGGCGGTTGCGTGCAGGATATGGTGACGCTGTTTTTGTCGACCCGGCGCGATGCCAAAAGTTTGGGGCAGATGGCACGCGATGAGCTGGGCGCATTGGGCGGCACGGCGGCGCTGATCGGCACCTTTGCGATCATGATCATCCTGATTGCGGTGTTGGGGTTAGTGGTGGTCAACGCGATGAAGCACAGTCCGTGGGCGACGGCTACGGTGTCGGCGACGATTCCGATTGCGATGATCGTCGGCCTGTACATGCGCAGTTTCCGTCCCGGCCAAGTGCTGGAAGCTTCGGCTTTGGGTGTGGCTTTGTTGTTGCTGTCGGTGATGGGTGGCGGCTGGATCGACCACAGTGAAACATTGCGTGGCTGGTTCGATCACGAAGGTTTGACTTTGGCTTGGTGTGTGATGGCTTACGGTTTCGCTGCGGCGATTTTGCCGGTCTGGCTGTTGTTGGCGCCGCGCGATTACTTGTCGACTTATGTAAAGCTGGGCACGATCACTTTGCTGGCGGTGGCGATTATCATGTTGCAACCGACTGTAAAGATGCCTGCAATGACGCAGTTCATCGATGGCACTGGGCCGATTTTTGGCGGCAAGTTATTCCCGTTTGTGTTTATTACCATCGCTTGCGGAGCGATTTCCGGTTTCCACTCGTTGATTGCTTCCGGCACCACGCCGAAATTGCTCAGCAACGAACGCGATATTCGCATGATCGGTTACGGCGGCATGTTGCTGGAGTCATTTGTAGCGATCATGGCGATGATGGCCGCGACCGTGCTCGACCCCGGCGTGTTTTTTGCGATCAACAGCCCGGCGGGCGTGGTCGGCAAGGAGGCTGTCGATGCCGTCGCCAAAATTACTTCATGGGGCTTTCCTGTCACGGTCGATCAGATGCAGCTGTTGGCGAATCAAATGGGCGAAGCGACGCTGTTTGCCAGAACCGGCGGCGCGCCGTCTTTAGCCGTCGGCATGGCGAGTATTTTCGGCAGCGCGTTCGGCGAGAGCATGCTGGCCTTGTGGTACCACTTTGCGATTATGTTTGAGGCTATCTTTATATTGACCACGCTGGATGCCGGAACTCGTGTGGGCCGCTTCATGTTGCAGGACATGCTCGGCAATATCTGGCCGAAACTGGGAGAAACTTCGTGGACGCCGTCGGTCGTTTTGACCAGCGGGCTGGTCGTGGCAGGTTGGGGCTATTTCCTTTATATAGGTGTGATCGACCCGAACGGCGGGGTTAATATTTTGTGGCCGTTGTTCGGCATCGCTAATCAAATGTTGGCCGCGATTGCGCTGTGCGTTGCGACCGGCATTCTGGTTAAATCCGGCAAGCTTAAATATGCCTGGGTGACCGGTTTGCCGCTGACATGGCTGGTGACGATCACCAGTACCGCGGCCTGGGAGAAAATCGCCAGCGACAATACCCGCATCGGTTTCTTTTCGGCAGCCAACGATCTGGCCGACAAGCTGGCGGCAGGCGCATTGCCGCCGGAAAAAGCGGCAGTTGCGCCGCAGTTGATCTTCAACCTGCATCTGGACGGCTGGATAACGCTGTTTTTCGTGCTTTTGCTGTGGTTGATCGTGTTCGATATGCTGCGCGTTTGCAGCCGTTATCTGTCCGGAAAACCGGTGTTGCCGCTGGCAGAATCGCCGCATAGCCCGAGCCGTTTAGTTGAAGACTGGGTTAGGGATTGATGTTTAACAAACTTAAAATCTTTTGGCGTGCCGTGCGCCGTCTTTCCGGGGATGACGCTTACGAGCGTTATTTGCAGCACCATGCAGAGCATCATCAAGACTCTACGCCGTTAAGCAAAGAAGCGTTTTTCAAGCAATGGCAGGATGAAAAGTGGAATGGGGTTAAGCGGTGTTGTTAGCTGGGGGTAGAGGCTTTTATTCACCACGAAGACACGAAGGACACGAAGAAAAAACGGCAATTGCTCCTGCATCCCAGCAGTTGTTCGTGCCTTCGTGGTGATATTTTTTAATTTTTAATTAGGCACTTTGCATATGACCGCTCACACCCAGCAACCCAGCCGCCAAACGCTCTACGTCGCCGTAGCGCTGGTGCTCGGCATCACCGTTGGCGAACTGCTTAGTCTGACGCTCGGCGGGACCGAGGCCATGAAGCCGATAACCGGGATTTTTGCCGCGCTGACCGATATTTTCCTGCGTCTGGTCAAGATGATTATCGCGCCGCTGGTTTTTTCGACGCTGGTGGTGGGCATGGCCAAAATGGGCGACATTCACACCGTCGGACGGGTCGGCCTCAAAGCGATGCTGTGGTTTTTCTCGGCGTCGATATTCAGCCTGTTGCTGGGCATGTTGCTGGTCAATGGCTTCGAGCCGGGCAGTTCTCTGCATATGGCGCTACCCGAGATTGGGGCAAAAACAGGATTGCCGGAGACAGCGCCGACACTGAGCAATTTCGTCTCGCACATGTTCCCGAAAAGCATCATCGAAGCCATGGCAAGCAATGAGATTTTGCAGATTGTGGTGTTCTCGATGTTCTTCGGCGTGGCCTGCGCCTCACTGGGGGAATTGGCGCACCCGACCGTCAAGCTGCTCGATTCGTTGACTCACATCATGCTGAAGGTCACCGGCTACGTGATGCATACCGCACCGGTTGCGGTGTTTTCGGCGGTGGCCACGGTCATTGCGCAAAACGGCATCGGGGTATTGGCGTCTTACGGCCGGTTTATCGGCGAGTTTTATTTGGGATTGCTGCTGTTGTGCGGAGCGCTGGGCTGCGTCGGCTTCTTGATTCTGGGGCGCAAAATCCTGTCCCTGATTCGTCACATCCGCGAACCGATGCTGCTGGCTTTCGGCACGGCCAGCAGCGAAAGCGCCTACCCGAAATTGTTGCAGCAACTGGAACGCTTCGGTTGCGATGAGAAAGTCTGCGGCTTGGTGCTTCCTCTGGGCTATTCGTTCAACCTCGACGGCAGCATGATGTACATGACTTTCGCGGTGCTGTTCATCGCCCAAGCCTATGGCATGGACATGGCGCTGGGCGACCAGATGATCATGCTGCTGACACTGCTGTTCACCAGCAAGGGCGTGGCCGGCGTGCCCAGGGCTTCGCTGATTGTCATCGCGGCCACATTATCGATGTTTCATATCCCCGAGGCCGGTTTGCTGTTGCTGCTGGCCGTCGATCAAGTGCTGGATATGGGCCGTAGCGCAACCAACGTGTTCGGCAACAGCATCGCCGCCGCCGTGGTCAGCCGCTGGGAAAAATCCTTGCGATAAAAATTTAAAGTTATTGGCTGGAATGTAAAGTCCTTGTAACCTCACAAAACCAGAAATCGCAGTTGAGTATTTCAAAATCCCGTTCGCCCTGAGCCTGTCGAAGGGCGCGGCATAAACCGAAAAGTATTCCTAATGCTTTTCTAATAAGCTATTGACCTGTTCTAAATCATCTTCCGTTAAACTGCCGCCCGCAGATTTTAGCTTTATGCCGTTAATTAAATAATCATAGCGGCTACGGGAGTACTCCCGGCTTGTTCGGTATAATTTTCTTTGCTCCGTTAAAACATCGGCCATTGTCAGTATTCCTGCTTGAAATCCGGCTTCCGTTGTTGCTACAGCATTTTCAATCGAGGTTATGGTTTTCTTTAATGCGCCAACACGATGTAAATTTGAAACGACGCCTCGATAGGAATTATTAACTTCTTGATTAACTTTTCTTCTGGCCTCTATTGTTTTTTCTTGGGCAATATTAAATTTATATTGAGCCTCTCTTGTTCGCGAATTAACGGCCCCGCCTTCAAAAATAGGTATATTTAATTCCAGGCCTATACTCTGCGTGTCTCCTTGAAAACCGGCCCTGCTATTGGAATCCTTCACGGCATAATTCGCAATAATATCAAGCTGAGGCAAATGTCCACTTTGTTGTATATCAATTGATTTTCTGCTCGCTTCAGCCTCATTTAAGGCAGCCACAATGCTATAGTTATTGTTTTCGGCAGCTTCGTTCCACGCTGTAATATCTTCTGGAACAGGCGGCGTAAATAGAAGCTCTTTCGCGATTGGGTTTAAATTAATATTATTACCACCGGCAATTTTAATTAGCTCTTCTTTAGCTTCATAAAGCTTATTCTCTTTGTCGATTTCATTAGCATTCAGTTGATCAATCTCTGCTTGAGCATTATGGACATCGGTAAGTGCAACCAATCCTATTGCGTATCGTTGTTGAACTGCGTCAAGCTGCCGTTGAACAGCTTTTTTTTCTGCAAGAACGGAAGCCAATTCATCCTGGGCAGATAAAACATTAAAGTATGCCTCGGTCGTTTTGGCCATTAAGTTTTGTTGCTCAGCCAGGTAATTGGCTTCGGCTTGGGCGATTTTATTATCGGATTGGCTTAATTGGATCCAATGATCCAAATGAAAAACAGGCTGTTTAAAATCTATCATAAGGCTGTGATCATAGTAATTTTGAACACCCGTGCCTTGAACGTTACCCCTTCTGCTATTATCTAATCGCTCTTTGGCTGACTTTCCAGTTACGGAGATAGTAGGGAGCATTTTAGCTATACTTTGCGATCTCGATTCTGCCGCTGTGAATTTTTCAAAATATGCCTTGTTTAAAGTAGGATTGTTTGATAAAGCCAGCTGGTATGTTTCAACTAAGTTTTGCCCATAAGCTTGTTTGAATTCCATAAAAACAAGAGCAATTATTATTATAAGTTTCAATAAAGTAATCCTGATATAAGTGGCTATGCTCGCATGGTGAGTATAAAATATTATTGCCTTGTTTCGATAATGCAATGGCTGTAATACTGAACAATCACCGGTCAAG
>JBAQYH010000822.1:0-3056 GCA_049299935.1 Methylobacter sp.
ATCGCGCTGGTTTGGAAATACAAGCGTCCGCTGCCGGTTGTTTCGGCAGTCGGCCCGTGTTTTATGTTCGATAACGGCAGGCCGTCGTTGATGGTTTGCTGGTTGGCGTCGCGGATCAGTTCATCCAGAAACCGGCTGACTTGTCTTACATTGCGCGCCAGTTCGGTCAGGCCTTTTTTTGCGTGATCGAGTTCTTCCAGAACTATCATCGGGATAAAAAGGTCGTGTTCCTTGAAACGGAAGATGGAGGCCGGATCGTGCATCAGCACGTTGGTGTCCAGCACAAACAGCTTTTTATCCGGCGATGTTTGAATGTTCATGGCTAACCGCCGGTTAGTTCATGCAAGGCTTGCAATACTTCTTCGCAGTGGGTTTTGACTTTTACCTTGCGCCATTCGCGAACCAGCAGACCCTCTGGGTTAACCAGGAAAGTGCTGCGCTCGATGCCTCGAACCTGCTTGCCGTACATGTTTTTCATTTTGATAACGTCAAACAGTCGGCACAGGGTTTCATCAGGGTCTGAAAGCAGGTCGAAAGGGAATTCCTGTTTGCATTTAAAACCTTCATGGACGCGGACGGTATCGCGGGATACGCCGACGATGACCGCATTGAGCGCGGTGAATTTATCGATGTTGTCGCGAAAACTTTGGCCTTCTTGCGTACAGCCGGGCGTGTTGTCTTTGGGATAAAAATAAATAACCAGGTATTTACCTTGATAGTCGCTTAGCTTTACCGTTTTATCGCCGGTAGACGAGGCTTCAAAATCGGGTACAGGATTGCCGGGAGTGATCATTATTAAGTCTATCGTTTTATAGGTTCAAGAATGGCATCTATGTTTAACCGGTCGCAGAAATCCATAAACTCTTCGCGTAGCGACAGCAAGTGGAGTTGCGGCGGAATCAAAATCACAAATTTGGTTGAGAATACTGAGGTTTGGATATAAGGAGCCTGATAACAGCTGCCGCTTATTTCTTCAATGTCGATCTCACGGTCAAACAGGAAGGAGGTAATGGATTCTGTGACATTATCGCGGTCCAGGGAGATCGTTTCCAATGAATAAGGGACGCACTCTTTGGGCTTGTCTTTTTGATCGGGCCGGAGAGTGTGGACTTTGATGTCCAGGCGCCTCTGGATAATGTCCAGAGTACTTTCAAACTTGGCAATCTGATTCCAGTTACCCTGAATAAGCAGGTACGTCGCCATGGATTGAGCGAGACGGGATGATCTTATTTCCAGAATATTACATTTACAGTCGCGCACGGCAGGTAATATTTCGGCAATAAAATTAATCTGATAGTTGCCTAAGGCAGTGATAGCTAGTTGCATTTTTTTTCTTGGAAGTTTTTTTGGGAGTTTAGCATCAAATTGGCGAAACTTTATGAACAATAAGTTTATTTGGTATTAAAATGAAAAAATTATTTTTTCTGCCGATAAGCGCCAAAGGTTAGATTTAAACTTTGCGGTTATCTTACAACTCATTGCTGAGCCTGAATATGACTGATTCAATAGACAACAAATCAAAAGAAAAACGCGATAATCTCGATGCCATGCTGGACGAGGCGGAATCTTCTCTTGTTCCGGCGAATGAGTTTGATGATGACGAAGATGCTATTGATAGATTGCTGATGAATGCCGGTTTCGATGCAGACAATGCATTAATTCAGGAAGAGGCAAATCAGGATGTACCTGTTGCGAAGGATGCCGGCTTGCATGATGACCTGGATGAATTTTTAAGTTTTGAAGGTTTTGGCGCGACGATTAGCGAACTGGAAAAAATTCAGGCCGATGAAGTTACGCGCTTGAAACACGCGGCTGGGAACTCGTCTTTTATTCCGTTAAACGACACGCAAGATGACGAGGATGACCTTGACCGGTTGTTGATGAACGCCGCGTTAAAGACAGATGATGCGCCTGAGCGACTGAGTACGGAAGATGTCGATGCGTTTGGAGAGCTGGATGATTTTTCGGATTTTAGCGATTTCAATGAGCCTGAAATAGTTCCGGCAGCCGAAGTTGATGACGCTGGGCAAGCTGAGGGGAATTCTGCAACGGACGAGTTTGATGACTTTTTTGGTCTTAGCGACGATTTTGACGAATCGGATTTGATTCAGGACGATGAGCCTGAAACATCGGTTTCGGCAGATTTGGTTGCATCCGCGCTAGTCGAAGCATCGGATGCGGATAAGGGTGACGGGGAGGTTGACGAACTGGATGATTTCTCGGATTTTAGTGATTTCAATGAGCCGGAAATAGCTCCGGCAGTTGCAGTTGCGGAACCCGAACAGGCTACAGGGAATTCGTCTGTTGAAGAAGCCGATTTACCGGATGGCTTTTTCGGCTTGGGCGATGAGGCTGAAACATCGGCATCGGCGGTAGCGGATCTTATTGCGCCCGCAGCAGTTGCAGCACCAGATGCGGAAGAGGATGCAGGTACGATTGAAGCGCTGGATGATTTTTCAGACTTTAGCGATTTCAATGAACCGGACATAATCCCTACAGGTGAGACGGAGGAGTCTGGGCAGGTTACTGAGAATTCATCCGCTGTTGATGATGGGAGTCTAACCGATGCAGCAGATGAATTCGCCGATTTCGACGGCTTTGGCGATGATTTCGACGAATCGGATTTGATTCAGGAAGATGAAGCTTCGGTGGATTCAGCGGCGCCCAGTGAAGAGCCTCCGACAGTAGGCGAACCGTCCTCCAATGACGAAGATGCCGTTGACAGCTTACTTGTAGATACCGGGAATGATGAGGTTGCGCTAGGGCAAACAGGCGAGAACGTGGATGAGCGGGTTGGTGATGCCGATCTATCTGACGAAGTAGATGAATTTGCCGATTTCGACGGCTTTGGCGATGATTTCGATGAGTCGGACCTGATCCAGGATGATGGAATTGAAGCCTCGGCGGATTTGGCGGCACTGAGTGAAGAGCCGTCGACGCCGGTTGATCAACCCGAAGATGCCGTTGACAGCCTGCTTGTCGATGCGGGTAATGATGAGTTAGAGCAAACAAGCGAGGACGATCTTGTAGATGATTTTTCCGGCTTGGCCGATGAT
>JBAQYH010000823.1:0-7084 GCA_049299935.1 Methylobacter sp.
GTTGCCTTATATCGCTATCCGGTGAAGGGCTTCTCGCCCGAAATGTGTGAAGTTGTCGATGTCCTGGATGAAGGGCGAATCGCCGGCGACCGGGTGCTCGGTATCCGTTTTGCCAATTCAAGTGCTATCGATGATGCCTGGAGCACAAAGCACGAGTTCATTGCATTGGTAAACACGCCCGGTATCGCACGCCTTCGGCTTCGGTTCGATCAACAGGCGCTTGGCTTATGCATCAGCTTGGATGGCGCCGTTTTGGTCAATGAAGCATTGGACGAGAAGGGCCGCAAGAAAATTGCCGCAGTGATCGAGAATTATGTGCTCAAGCTGGACGAAAACCCGCTATCCTCGCACCCGGAAAGGCTCCCGCTACGCTTAGTCGGCGACGGGGTTACGCCACGGTATCAGGACAACGAAGCCGGCCAGATAACCTTGCACAGCCGCGCAAGCTTGGCGGCTGTCGCTACTGCCGTCGGCGAGAGCGATCTCAGTGAGCTTCGCTTCCGCTCAAATATCGTCATCGACGGTTTGGAGGCCTGGGAAGAGCAAAGCTGGGTGGGCCGCAAGATTCGTATCGGCCAGGTTGATTTCGACGTTGTGAAGCCGAAGACTAGATGCCTCGCTACGCAGGCGAACCCGGATTCCGGCAAACGGGACTTGCCTATTCTTAAAACGCTGACCGGTGCCTTTAGCCAGGAAAAGCCGACTTTTGCGATTGCGATGGTGACCCGCGGTGCCGGTGGGCGGGTTCACGTTGGCGATAAAGTCAGTCTCCTTGACTGACCACACGGCAACAGACGCCCCCATTTTGAAGGTATTCGTGGGGCAATCCTGAAAAAGCGATTGCCGTATTATTAGCTGTTCGCCATCATTGCCAAGCGGAGATTTATTTTTCTGCCTGGATGACATGAAAGGCATCCGTATAAATATCGCTCATGGACGCGCCTTTCATAAACGCCATTTTCTTGGTCTGATTGACCATTTCCGGGTGTCCGCACAGGAAAACCCGCCATCCGTTCAGGGTTTCGATGGATGATAAGGCAATGTCATGGGCGCGGCCCCGGACATGATCCGATTCAATATCTTCCCCGGAAAGACAGGGAGTGTAATGGAAATTATCAAACTTCTCGGCAAGTTCGCGCATTTCATCGACAAAGTACAGGCCGTTAAGATCGCGGCTGCCATGATACAAATGGATGGGACCTGAGTGATCTTGAGCCAAAGCATCGGCGATAATGCCGTAAAGCGGCGCCAATCCGCTGCCGGTTCCGACCAGCATTAAGGGTTGATCTGCGCGTCCGGGCAGGTAATGACAGGAGCCTTGCGCTTCCGAGATGGTTACCGTAGCGCCAATTTCCAATTCGTCATACACCCAGCTGCTGAATTGGCCATTCGGCAATCGGCGAATATGAAATTCCAGGATATTCTGGTGATGCGGGATATTCGCAATCGAATAGCTGCGGGTTAAACCGTCGGGGCGTTTTAAATTAACAAACTGGCCGGCGAAAAAATTAAACGGGGTTTGGTATTCCAAAACCAACTGGACGATGTCGGGTGTCAACAGCTGTTTTTTGATGACGCCGGCTTCAATCGAAGCGTTTTGCTGGTTGGGCAGGGCAACCCTCATATCCTGCTCAGGGTGGCAAATACACGCCAGGAAATAATTCTGCTTTTGCAGGGTATCTTTAAGGCCGGTTTGGGCCGAGACAGGTGGAGGGTTATCAAGGCTGCGCATTTGGCAGGCTTGGCAAAGGCCTTGGCGGCAACCGTTAGGCACCTGTACGTTTTCCCTTAACAGGGTTTCCAATACAGTTTCATCCGGTTGGCAGGAAAATGTTGATTCGCCGATAGTTATGCTTCGCATGGTCTCCACCTGGTATTTCGGTTATTTGCCCAATACGTCGTTGCGTGTGCTTTCTGCAATGGCGGCAGCTTGAGCGATCAGTTCTGCCGGTACATTCAGCTCGGTTAATGTTGCGCCGAGGTGTTCCATGACTGCATCAAAATGACTTGCATTCAGGCCCATTTTGACCAGACGGGCATGAGCGGTACGCATATCTGTGCCGCTGTAATTATTTGGACCGCCAAATGCCATCGTTAAAAAAGCCTTTTGTTTGGCAGCTTGTTTTTCCATGTCGGAACTGTCGAAAAAACGGTTAATGCGGTAATCCGCCAGCACTTTACGGTAAAAAATATCTACGGCAGCATTAACAGCCGCTTCGCCGCCGAGTTTTTCATAGAGTGTTTGGCTTGTTTCTTGTGAGTCGCTCATTATTGTCTCCAGGTAGTGTGTAATTAATTATTCTTATTTAATTTAAGCAAACTTGCTCAACTGGAAGTTTATAACAACAGGCGAATTTATGCTATATAAAACTTTTGCAAGTTATATATGTCATAATGAGCTATTATCTGCATAAGCTTAACGAAAAGGCATGACGAAAAGAATGAATCCGCTAATACCTCAAAAGATAAGTTCCCGCCAACATCAGATACTTGAGCATTTGCTGGAAAACAGGAATGGCTTGAGTGTCGATGAGCTGGCTAAAGCGCTGGATATTTCAAGAACGGGCGTGCAACAGCACTTTGTGGTTCTTGAACGGGATGGGTATATTAAAAAGAGTACTCTCAATAAAACAGCCGGGCGTCCGGTGACTATCTACGTCATAACCGACAAGGGCAACAACTATTTTCCTAAACAATATGCCTGGTTTTCGGAATTAATGCTTGGCGAGCTGTTACAGGAAATAGGTTCGGAGCGCTGTAAAGCCTATATGCAAAAACTGGGCGGCAAGCTGGCAGATAAGCTGCGCGGCAGATTCGAAGGGAAAAGCTTGAACGAGCGTGTCGATGAGTTGGCCGTAATCATGGGCGATCTTGGCTTTCAAGTGAAAGTGGACATAGAATCCGAAGCCGAAAGCCCGAATATCCAGGCGTGTAATTGCATTTATCACGATCTGGCCCAGAAACACCAGGAGATTTGCGAGTTCGATCTGGCGCTGATGTCCTCCTTGCTGGACAAGGAAGTCGAGCAGTTAAGCTGTATGGCCAAGGGTGACTGCAACTGTAGTTTTAGAGTCAAATAGGCGATTAAAAGTGATTTATTCACCACGAAGACACGAAGAAATAAAACTTCGTGTCCTTCGTGGTGAGGATCTTTTAAGATTTTTTAACTGAATGTTAATCGATATTCATTGCATAGCGCTCAATGAGCTGTCGATAATAGTCCGCTTCTTCGATTTTTCCGCGTTTGCTAACGCCGTTCAGGTAAATGCCGGCTTTTTTTAACAGCATATTGACCGCCGCCTGCCGATTTTCAGTAGACAATTGACCTGCATCGATGATTTTTTGCAGGGCGCTGATCCGGAACCGATCCATGCCCCAGTAGGCAAAAGATAACTGGTCTTGATGGCCGCCATGCTTGTTGATTTGCGGCTGTTCAACCAATAAGACCGGGTAATTTGCGGTGATCCTGAGCCACAGGTCGTAGTCTTCACAGGCAGGCAACCGGGTGTCGAACAGGCCTATGCCTGCAAATACCGAGCGGTGTATCAATACGGTGGACGGCGACATCGCGCAGAGCGGCAGGCAATGGCTGAATATCCAGCCGCCTGTTTTGGCGTACTTCTTGGGGACGTCAACCAAGGTTCCATTGCGTATCCAGTTCTCTTCGGTGTGGCAAATCCTGTATTCAGGGTTGGCCGTCAAAGCCGCCTTCTGGTTGGCCAGTTTTTCAGGCAGCCATTCATCATCGGAATCCAAAAAAGCCAGCCAGTCGCCGGTTGCGCGTTGGATGCCGTGATTGCGCGCCGCACTGACGCCGAGATTCTCCTGGCCGTAATAGTTTACCTGGGGAAATTCCCGGCGGAGCATGGCTTCCGTGCCGTCGGTCGAGCCGTCATCAATGACCGTCACTTCAGTTGGCAACGATGTTTGAGAGAAGACCGATAATAATGCGCGTTTCAGCAGCTCCCGGCGATTATAAGTGGGAACCACTACTGAGATTTTCATAAAATATCCTTATTATTTAATTAATTGTTGCGCTTTCCTAATAATCGACATAAATTTAAGCCACTAACTAAACCAAGGGGTGCGCTCATGTCGATTGCAGTTCAAATGAATCCGGAAAGAAAACAGCAGGCTTATCAACTGATAGCTGAATTACAACATGAAAGACAAGAAGTCTGGTCTTTGTATTGCCATATTGCCGAACTGATACCTTTTTCGGCAAACCAGACGGTCAGGAAGAAATTGGCCCGGTTTTCTGAAATACTGATTGATTATGTTTCTCTCGGTCATTTTGGTATTTGCGAATGTTTGTTTGCAGATGCCGACAGCCAGGATCCGGCGTTATCGGCCGTCAAAGAAATTTATGCTGTGTTGTCCTCTACCACGGAAGCCGCAGTGTCGTTTAATGATAAATATGAAAACGGCATGGCAACCGCTATGCTTGATGACCTGAAACAGGACTTATCCGCCTTGGGCGAAAGCCTGGCAAAAAGAATCGATTTGGAAGACCGGCTGTGTGAGTTGATACTGCAATAGGCGCTTAAAGGACCAGCGGATAGCGGCTCCGCTGGTCCCGATTCGCTACTTGGATTCTTTAATTATCTCCTGATTGATAATTGCTTTAGGCGTTTCTGTCCCGTCGCTGTTGGCGGCATGTTTGATATAAATTTGTTTCAAGCGGTTGAATGCCGACCATAAGGTTTTATCCATAACGACCACGTTGCCGATGGAAACGATGACCCGGGTTAATTCGGGTATTTTGTTCTTTTCCGAAGCCAGGTAAATGGGTTGCACGTACAGAACGGTATTGCCCATCGGCAGGATAATCATGCGCCCCATTTCAACGACGGAACCCGCCTGGCCCCATAGCGTAAATTGCGCCGAGATTTCAGGGTCCTGATTAATCAAGGCTTCAACCTGTGCAGGGCCGTTGACCTGGACATCCTTGCCGAACTTGTAAATGGTGATGCCGGGTTTGTAGTCTAAGCTACAGTTGGCTTTATCCAGCGTACCCGCCACACCGATCATGCTCAGATTGCTTCTGTTAACCGGGGTCATCGGGTTAATCAACACAAATTCTTCGGTATCGTTACAGTTGCCAAAATCCATGGTCTGGTAATAAGGCAATACCGGTGCTCCCCGGACATTGGCATATTGCCAGGTTTCAGCCTGTTCGTAGAACAGCTCGGGGCTTTGCTGATGATATTTGGCGTACACTTTCATCTGTAGATAATACAGATCGCGGGGATAGCGTAAGTGCTGCCTTAATTCAGCCGGCATTTCCTCCAGGTTTTTAAACAATCCGGGGTACGCACTGCTGTAAGCCTGGATAATCGCATCTGACGGATCGGAAATATAAAAATCAACGTCGCCATCGAACGCATCGACAATAATTTTCACCGAGTTGCGGATGTAATTGAAATTCTGTTTGCCTTCCAGAAAATCGTCATCCGCGGGCTTGGACACCGGATATTTGTTGGATAAGGTGTAGGCATCCTGTATCCAGTAGAACCGATCCTTCGTTATAACCAGATAAGGGTCTTTGTCCAGATGCAGGAACGGCGTCAGCGTATTAATGCGCTCGGCTATGTTTCTGCGTATTTTGACTTTGCTTTGACTGGAAATATTGGGGGAAAAGAATATTTTCTCGTCTTTGAAATAAAAGGCCAACAATGCTTTTCTGAACAGCGAGGGAATCGGGATGCCGCCTTCGCCGTGATAGGCTTCCGCAATGCCGGGATCAGATGAGCCGGCAATGCCGACGATATTGAGCTTATTGGGGACGATAGCATAGCCGAACTTTTCCAGGCCGTAGTAGATATCCGGGTGTGCGACGCTGAAGCCGACATCGGAGTGCATGTTTAAATCGCGTAAATACCAGACCAGAGGATTATCGGCATCCTGTGCGGCGGGAGTGACGACGGCCCCATAACCATGGGTATAGCGCAAATGGATGTTTTCCCAGTTTTGCGCTTCGGGCGGCAACTTCGAAACATTGACTTCCCTGGCCGCCAGATTAACCTGCCGGATGTGATCAAAAATAAAATAGCGGTCTTCGTCGACCGACAGGATTTTGTAATAAGGCCTGATCTCCTGCAACTGCTTATAGCCGTCAATGATGAATTCCCTGTCCCATACCGGAATATTCTCGAAATGCTTTTGCGTGCTCCAGCTTTCGATGTCCTTGGCCGCGTCCAGTTTAATGCTCAAATCGACCGTCTTGATATTCTTCAAATCATAAGCGGCCATTGTCGCATCGATATTGTGCTGCATCAGCGACTTATTGGTCCTGACCGGATTCGGGTTGACGATATATTTTTGGATTAAATCGGGGATGAATTGAACCTTAGACAAACCTGCGACGCAGAGGAAGATAGCTAGCGATATTAGAAAGGGCGTTTTGACACGGTGCTTTTCTGAAAAAATAAACAGGCCTGCCGTTATTGCGGTCGCCTCGAAAGCAACAATGCCCAGCCAGATCAGCGGCAATTGATAGCGTATTTCCACAAAGCCGGGGCCGTAAAATACCGGTTCGTGCTTATCGGTATAAAGCAGCGTAAAACGATCCAGCATGAATCCCCAGACCACAAACGCAACCACAAAGCCGATCAGGACGGTTAGATGAACCTTGGCGCCCAACGGAAATTCCGAGTTTTCATCCGGTATAAAAACATGCTCCAGCCAATATAAAACGCCGACCATGCAGAAGATCAGCGAGGCGGTGGTCAGCAGTTCCTGCTGGATCAGCATGTAGGTCGGGTAGGACAACATATAAAAGCTGACATCATTGCCGTAAACCGTTTCGGTTACGCCCGAATCGCTGCCGAAAAAGTACAGCAATGTCGATTCCCATTGGTTATAGAAGGGGATGGCGATAAAGATGGCCAGAATCAGGGATATTGGCGTATATACCATTGCCGAGCCATTCATAAAGGTATCGGCAAAACGCTGGAAACGCCGGTGTTTATCGATATTGCAAACAAACTCCTCAGCCGCCGGATTGATGCCCAGATAACGCGAGGCGATCCAGAAATGAAAAAAGAAAATGGCAAAAAACGCTAGCGTGACCCCGCCGGAAAGG
>JBAQYH010000824.1:0-2647 GCA_049299935.1 Methylobacter sp.
GGATTTGCTTCAGCGGTTGCCGGATCAAATTTCTTTACATCAAATCGCTCAGGAAATTGAATTTGTAGCCGCTGTGCGTCAAGGAATGGCAGAGCTTGATAATGGAGAAGGTATTTCGATTGATGAAATAGAAAAAGAATTACCTTCATGGATTATCAAGTAACACTTTCGCCTTCGGCACGCCGTGATTTGGCGGATGTTGTGCGTTACATCTCACTTGATGCGCCGGAACGTGCAGTTGAGTTCGGCCAGTTTCTAGTTGTGAAAATTAAATCACTTGGGCAATTTCCAGAAATGGGGAAAGTTGTACCGGAGTTTGAGGATTCTATTATCCGCGAAATTGTTGTTCAGTCTTATCGCGTGATTTATCGTGTGAACCATGAAAGTCAAAAAATCGAAGTGATTCGTTTCTGGCATGGAAGACGGGGTATGCCCGAGCTATTTTGAAGCATCCCAACGCGCAATCCATTTCAGGTATCAATGTTTCCACTACGGCTGGTCACTGTGCGTTACGCAGTTGTTGTTGAAAAAGTGGCAAATAACTACTCAGCCTATCTATTGCCCTATATTCCTCTGCGAAGTCATTCCCTTGCAGGAATTTACCGCGAAGCACATAATCCGTGAACGAAGTGGCGAAACCATTCCAACACTATCTGAGCCTAGGCTTAATCCCAGCCGTATGCAACAAATACTTCCGGGACGCTCAGCCGGTGTCGAATGCGTTCTTCGCATTCGTGCGATGCGTTAATCCATTCGACGCGCGTAATCAGAACAAGTTTCCTGTCCAGGCAGGCAAGGAGAAAGAAATGATTACACCAGAATACGATTTGGCCGTGGTGGGTGGCGGAGTTGCGGGACTGTATTGCGGAATGCACGCCGCACCCGACTGGCGTGTCGCCCTGTTCGAAGGCAGTCATCGCCTCGGAGGCAAGCTGGAAACCGTTTCGATGCTGGGTTTCGATGCAGAATACGGGGCAATGCGTTTTGACCCAACCTTACAGTTCCGCATGGGTGAACTCATCAATGAACTGGGTATCGAAACCTTGCCTTTCCCGGAATATTCCAGCCCGCCTGATCAGCAACACAGTTTGAACTACCGGCTGGATGCGGACGAGCAGGGCCTGACGACTTTGGAACTCTACAAGCTTGCGATACAACGGGTGCTGGGCGTGTCGGAAGCGGAAATGTTGGCACTGAGCGAGCAGCAGCTCGAATCGATCCGGCGGGAAAGCGTATTTTTCGGCCAGCCCTTATGGGAGCAAGGTTTGTGGAACGCGCTCGGGCGGGTTATCAGCCACAATGCCTTGCGCTACATCGTCATGGAAGGCAGTTTTTTCCATTTTATTCACGAGAATCCGAATGCCGCAACCTGGATGATTACCTGGGTCAAGATGCTGCAAATGAGCCCAAATCTCAGGACGATCCGTCACGGTATGCAGTCGCTGGCCGACGCCATGCAGGAACGCCTGCATCAGCGGGGTACGGAAATTCACCGCGCCCAGGTGCTCACTTCGCTGGAACGCTATGACCGGGATCGGGTGTTGCTGCATTTTTCCGAAGGACAGACCTGCATTGCGAAACACGTTGTTCTGGCGCTGCCCGAACATTGCCTGGTCCGCATCAACGGACTGCCTCCGGGAATCCGGTCTATGTTCGGATCGGTGCTGGACATTCCGTTACTTAAATGTTTCTTCGTGGTAGAAGATCCGTGGTGGGACGAGAATGTTCCTCATTTGGACATGCCGAATCTGCCGGCCCGTGAAGTGCACTATCAAAAGCGGGACGGCAAAGGTTTGGTGATGATCTACGCCGACCGGCCGTACCTGAATTTCTGGAGCCAATATCTGCGCAAGGGTTATGAGACGCGGGCGGAGATCGGTGGCGATCAAGGCTTGCCGCAGGCCTTCGCCCGTTTCATGGGCATCGATCCTAAGCGCATTGTCAGCTACGGCGTACGCCATTGGGGAACCGAACCTTACGGCGCCGCTTGTCATCTATGGAAGCCGGGAATCAAGTCTTGGAAGGTGCAGGAAAAGATGGCGGCATTTTCGCTGGAGCGCCATGGTCCGGCGAATGTGCATATTTGCGGCGAAGCCTTTTCGGATTACCAGGGTTTTATCGAGGGGGCGTTGCGTACGGCACACGATGTGATGGGGAGAATGACTGTTTTGTAGGGTGCGCACCGCGCACCATTTCCGAATACCGGAATAAGAAAAGGGGCGCCTACCGCTGCGTTTTCCACGTTTACGGCATATCTTTATAACGCGTTGCCTTACTCCAACCACACCCGATAAGTTTTTCCGCCGCCTTCAAAAATAAACAGCTGTTGGGGAGTAATGCCGTTGGCGCGAATAGAATCGCCCAACTGCTTGAGGTCGATTGTTCCCGAATCTATGATTTGCGCCAATACATCTTCAGGGATCAAATGCTCCAAATCCAGCACCGCTTCGGAGGGCATTTTAATCGCAACACGCTGTTTGCCGCCTTCGGTGACGCGCACGCAAAGCAGGGTTGCTTGCTGATCAAAGCTCAACGCCTTGGCTGTCGAGTCCTGCACAATTGCGGGCAGTTCATATGCCATGGCCTGCTGAATACCTTCCCGGCCAACCGCTTGTTGCAGCAGCGGCCACCACGCCAGGTTTATATC